>NZ_CAMZMX010000042.1:0-46819 GCF_947311875.1 Pseudomonas sp. PARCl1 | reverse complement strand
GTGATCGACTGCCCGGTCGACTACAGCGAAAACGACCGCATCCTCAACAGCGAGCTGCGTGAGCGCGCGCTGGCGGTATAAGAGCTGATGTCCTTATCGGGACTGCACGCTGGCACCCACAGGTCTCTCAAGATTCTGTGGGTGTTGACTGGTGGCACATAACCAACACTTCACGTCTCGCAAGTCGATCATGCTCAGGCTCTTCAATTTATGGAGAGTACGAGTTCATGACCATCGGTTCTAGTCACAACCACCCTGCTGATCTGGCCATTGAGCCATCCTTGCCTTTGCAGCCTTGGGCCGCGCGTTTTCCAAATCCTCCAGACCTCTGCTTCGACTATCGCCGTCTTGTTGAACAACAGGGAGGTGTTGCACGTGCCGCCCGCCCGGAGCATCGGATCTGTATTGTTGGTGCTGGCGTGACAGGGCTAACAGCTGCTCGGGAATTGTTGCGCTGTGGTTTTACCCGCATCACTTTGATAGAGCAATCTCAGCGCGTGGGTGGGCGCCACCTGACAGTGGTGAACAACGGCGGCAATTACAAGCAGCCTTCAACCCCATTCGAAATGGGGGCCATGCGTATGCCTCTGTTCAACAGGACAGGGGAATCACCTAAAGATGGTTGCTCGCTTATGGCCTACTACGCGACGCTGTTTAAGCTAAAACTTTCCGATTTCCCGAACCCTGGGACGCCTTGGGTGAACACAACCGGTATCTATCTTCGTGACGGGGAACTTGAGGAGGAGGGGAAGCCGAAGTTGCTGTTTTGGCGGAATCCACAAGGGGATACTCCTCCACCGACAGCAACGCTGCAAAAGGTCTATGAAAAATGGCAGCGCTTCGCCACGCAGTTTGCCGAGCGCGTTGCCATGGTGTATGGCACGCCATCCTGGGCGTCGACATGGCAAGCTATAGTCGAGCGTTACCACCTGCTGTCATTCAGGGATCTTGTGCGTTTGCCAATGCTCACTGTGTGGAATCCCGCAAACCCTGCTGATTTTGGCGGGCTGGGCATGAGCAGCGAAGAGTCGGCTATTTTCTATTCAATCGGTATTGGTGATGGTAGCTGGGGTGCATTTTACGACGTCTGCTGCCTGTATCCGCTGCGTACTGCGATCTTTGGCTTCAGCAGTCATTTGCAACTGGTGCATGGCCGCGTTGATCAGGATGGATTGCCCTATGCTGCGCCGTATCTGGAAGCCAGCAATGTTCCTGATAGTAGAGGGCTGATGTTCAACGGTCCTGCGTATATCGGTCTAGCGGCGATGGATGAAAGTCTGTTGTTTCTCGACGCCGGGATGAACGGCACTTCGCTTTATGATCATCTCCTTCGACAAGATGACGGGCTGTTGACAGACACCTCGGTCCGTTCCTTGCAAAAGCTTGAAGCGGGTCGTATTCGGGTCGGATACTGCTGGCACTGCAGTGATCCTGCACATCAAAGCCTCCAATATGATGACTTCGACAGTGTGATCCTGACTGTCCCTTCCTGGCTGATCGAGACCAACATGCGCCTCGACGGTTTTAGCCGTCAGATACTGCCGCAGTCGATTGTGGATGCGTGGAAGCACGCTCATTGGGAAACCAGCTGCAAAGTCTATGCGCCACTGAAGAAGAGTTATCTGGACAGTAAATCAGCTTTACCCCAGATCCTCGTCACCGACAGCTTGGTCCACGACGTATACGCCTATCGGTACAACGATCGTTACCCCGACGACTGCATCCTGCTCAGCTACACATGGGAAGATGATGCAACGAAGCTAGCCGTATTCACTGATGAAGAACTGGCCAACAAGTGTGTGGAGGAACTCGACCGAATCCTCCTGCGCTGCTGCAATGTGGCCGAACCTATATCGCCTTACATCGATACCCGAAACATCCGCATACAGCGCTGGGCTACGGACAAAAATGCGCTCGGCTGCGCAAAGCTGTACCGCGCTGGTACCTACTACGACGCGGTCGGCCTGATGAAGTATAACCGCGATTACAGTGCCAGCTCGGGGCTTTATCTGGCTGGGGAGTCCTTCTCCGTTGACGCCGGCTGGACCGAGCCGAGTCTACGCACCGCGCTTGATGTAGTGATCAATCTTTGCAACAACACATCCGCAACGTTCAATGGAGACTTTACCCTTGAACACTATCCGCATTATCAACTTGGGAAATAGCGGCAGCTGGGTGTTTTTGTGAGATTCGTCCTACTGCGCTTACTCGCTTCTCCTTCGACCTCATAGGACCTGCCCGACTGTCTCTCCCAACCCCAACCCCGCTCTACTGGCGACCTTCCAAAACAACCACAAAAAGGAAGTCGCCATGTCCGAACATTGCCCCCCCGTCAGCCCTGTCCGCATCGCTGTCATCCAGTACGACCCACAAGTCGGGCTAGAGTACTGCGATGGCAACCTGAGCAGAGGCCTGGCACTGGCCCGGCGTGCGGTGCGTGAAGGTGCCAATCTGATCGTGCTGCCCGAGCTGGCCAACACCGGGTACACCTTTCACTCCCGTGCCGAGGCCTATGCCCATGCCGAAACGTTGCAGGCGGGCCGCAGCCTGAAAGCCTGGGCTGATTTCGCCAGGGAATATCAGGTGTACCTGGCAGCAGGATTCGCCGAGCGTGAGGGCCTGAAGCTCTACGACAGCGCCGTATTGTTTGGCCCCGACGGCCTGCTAGGCCACTATCGCAAGGCCCACCTGTGGAACCAGGAAAAGCTCTGGTTCACCCCTGGCGACCTCGGCTTCCCTGTATTCGAGACGCCAATCGGCCGTATTGGCCTGCTGATCTGCTGGGACATCTGGTTCCCTGAAGTGCCACGGCTCATGGCAGCGCAAGGGGCAGACATCATATGCAGCTTGAACAATTGGGTGTGGACACCGCCTCCGCTGTTTGATGAAACAGGGCGTTGCATGGCGTCGTACCTGACCATGACAGCCGCGCATGTGAACAATGTCTACATCGCCGCCGCAAACCGTATCGGCAGTGAGCGAGGAGGGCGCTTTCTCGGTTGTTCGTTGATTGCCGGAACCAACGGTTGGCCCATTGGTGCTGTGGCCAGTGCGGAGGAGGAAAGCATTGTCTACGCCGATGTCGACCTCAGCAGCGCGCGTTCAGCGCCGATCTGGAACAGCCTCAACGATCTGCAGCGTGATCGCCGTACCGACCTCTACGATGCTGCGCTTGGCTACCGCCTGCATGCGCCTATGCCACGCTGAGGATCCGCACATGAAGCCATTACTGCTGCCCAATCGGCAGCACGCCCCCGTGCTGATCTTCACCTGCCTGGCAATGCTGCTGGCAGCCAGCCTTGCGTCAGGCCCGTGGCCAGACTACGGGCAACTGGCGGCGACCCTGGACCAACCGCTGAGTCGTTTGCGTTGGATAGTGGGCGATATCAGCGAGGTCGCATTCTACAAGCATGAGCTGCCTGCGCTGGGCTTGCTGCTAGGCGCCAGCCTGGCACATTGGGCCCATCTTCGCGGGTACCGCTGGCAGGGTTTTGCCATCTGCTATGGAAGCGGACTGTGGCCATGGGTGTTCACCAGCTCGCTGATGGGCCTTTTACTTAGCCATGCCTTGTGGGGATGGACCTTGGCCAGTGGTACCTGGCAACCAACGTTCGTGGCCTTCGTGTCGTTGCCGGCAGCCATGGTGCTGTTGTATGGGGCGGGCTGGCGTGTGGCGATAGCAGGCGCATTGCTGGGGGCATTACTGGTAACCCCGGCGAGTCTGCTGCTGGTCAACTACCTGTGCTACCCCCTGCAGTTGCCTGTGGTTATCGGCAACGTGGGTGGAATGGCCGTGGCAAGTGCCGCCGCTTTCCTGCTGTGCAAGCGCTACCCGTCATGGGTCCGCCAAAGCCACGAACCCGACGTTGTGAAACCTGTGGCCAGCCAGCCATCCTACGGTGTGATCTGGACTTTGCGGCGTGTACTGGCCGATTTCAGTGAAGCCCCCTTCTTTGGCAATGAGCTGGCTAGTCTGGGTCTCCTACTGGGTTTGTTGCTGGCTTACCTGTTGGCCCCGGCAGCACCTGCATACGGTTCAATGTTGGCGTTGCACATACTGGCCGGACAGGCCTTGGCATCCTTGGTCGGGGTCGTATTCTGGCGCGGCCAGTGGCAAGCCCGGGGGTGGTATCCGACTTATATTCCGATTGTCTCGATCGTGCCGGCCGCCGTGCTGACGCATGGCGGTAGTTGGCAAGTCATTGTGGCCGGTGCAGTGCTGGGGGCCCTGGTGGCTCCGCCGCTGGCAGTGGCGATCACGCAGCGGTTGCCGAGTTATGTGCATGGCTACATCGGCAACGTGGTGTCGATGGCGATCAGCACGTTGGGAATCGTACCGCTGATCGGGTTACTGGTGGGGGGAGAAGGATGATTGAGCATTCGGACCTGCCCAAGCTGTCGATCGCCAGTTTGGGCGGGACGGTCAGCATGCAGGCTACAGCGGGTGGGTGTGGCGTAACGCCCACCCTGGATTGTGAGCAGCAACTGCTTCAGGTACCGCAGTTGCGCGAAATGGCGCAGTTGACTGTAACGTCATTGAGCTTGGTCCCCAGTGCATCGCTCAGCTTCAACGCGTTGCTGGAAGTGCTGGCCTGGGCTCGCTGCGAAGTCGAGGGCGGTGCCCGGGCCGTGATACTGACCCAAGGCACCGACAGCCTTGAGGAAACGGCCTATTTCCTTGACCTGCTTTGGCCCTTCGATGCGCCTTTGGTGATGACCGGTGCAATGCGCTCGCCCAGCCAGCCGGGCAACGATGGCCCGGCCAACCTTCTGGCTGCGGCCCAGGTTGCATTGGCACGAGGCAGCGGTGGGCGTGGTGTGCTGGTGGTGATGAATGATCAGATCCATCGTGCGACAAAGGTTCGCAAGACAGCCAGCCTGGCGATAGCGGCATTCGACTCGCCTGGTTTCGGTCCTGTGGGGGAAGTTGTAGAAGGTGTTGCAACGTACCGCCATCCCCCAGACAGGCGGGAGGTACTCCCGCTACCGGGGCGTACCGACCAGCGCGTCATCCTGCTGGAGGCGTGCCTGGACGCCGACACTGTATTGCTGCAGGCTCTGCCCGCATTGCGCTACGACGGGCTGGTCATCGCCGGGTTCGGCGCCGGCCATGTTTCCGGCAATTGGTCTGATGTTCTAAAGCACATGACGCCAACCCTGCCAGTCATTGTCGCCACTCGTACAGGTGAGGGGGCTACAGCCCGCGCAACATACGGTTTTTCCGGCTCCGAGATCGACTTGCAGAAAAAAGGTGTGCACATGGCCGGGCACCTCTGCCCGCGCAAGTGCCGCATCTTGCTGTGGCTGCTGATTGGCGCCGACCGGCAGCATGAGTTGCCGGGTTGGCTGCCCACCTGAAAATTTGCCCGCGCAGTGCCTTGCACGGGCAACCCTTCAAGCATTGCTGTGCTAGGGTGCACACACTTTTGCTAGCAAGGATTCCCTGCCCGATGCTCCCGCCACTCAGCGAAAAAGAACTGCACCGCCTCGAAGACCTGCTGATCACCTACGGCAACGACTACTCGGTACTCAACCTGGCCGAGCTCAATGGCTTTTTCACCGCGCTGGCTAGCTCGCCGACCACGGTCACCCCCGAGCACTGGCTGCCGGCAGTGGCAGGTGGCAAGGTGCCCAAGTTCAAGAAACCGGCCCATGAAGAAGCCTATGTGGCATTGATGCTGCGGTATGCCGACCAAGTCGCCGGACAGTTGGGCGACCACATCGATCAGTTCGAGCCGCTGTTCGAGGAAACAGAAGACGAGCAGGGCACCGTGGTCGTGATGGAAGAATGGTGCTTCGGCTACATGCGCGCTACCCAGGTCGCCAACTGGGAAGCTTTGCCGCCAGAGCAGGACCAGTTACTCAAAGCCATTTCTTTGCATGGGCTGGAGGATAACTTCGAGCTGCTGGACCAGATGAGCGAAGCGGAGATACAGGCCTGTGTGCCGAAGGTGATCGAAGCCGCGCGTGGTTTGTTCCGCTACTTCAACAAGCCGCACTGAGGCACACGGGCTCGGTTGCTGCGGTGCTTGCTGGGGCCGCACTGCGGATCCGTCAGCAAGCACTCGAAAAACGCAGACTGTTGTTTGACATGGAGCGGTTTATTATTCCATCTGGCGAAATTATGGTTTCCCCCGCGCACTGATTCTGCTGCCAGCCGAATCAGTGCAGCATGTGCTCCATCAGCCCAATCCGGTGCTGACCAGGAGCCAAGCCCATGTCGAACCCGATCAAGCTCTACAACTTCCCCAAGTCCGGCCACGCCCACCGCATCGAGCTGATGCTTTCGCTGCTCAACCTGCCTACCGAGCTGGTGTTCGTGGACCTGGCCAAAGGTGCGCACAAGCAGCCGGACTTCCTGGCCCTCAACCCGTTCGGCCAGGTACCGGTCATCGATGACAACGGCACGGTGATCGCAGACTCCAACGCAATCCTCGTTTACCTCGCCAAAAAATATGACAACGGCACCTGGCTACCCGAAGCGCCAGCCGCTGCCGCCCGTGTACAACGCTGGCTGTCGGTCGCTGCAGGCCCGCTGGCCTTTGGCCCGGCCGCTGCACGCCTGGTGACCGTGTTCGGCGCTTCGTTCAACACTGACGAAGTGATTACCCGGGCGCACACCCTGCTCAAGGTGATTGATGCCGAACTGGCCAAGTCGCCGTTCCTGGCAGGCGACACGCCGACCATCGCCGACGTCGCCAACTACTCCTACATCGCCCACGCACCGGAGGGCAACGTGTCGCTGGAGCCGTATGCCAACGTACGTAGCTGGCTGGCGCGGATCGAGGCATTGCCGGGCTTCGTACCGATGCCCCGCACCGTCATCGGGTTGCAGACCAGCGTCTGATCCCTCTGCGAGGAACGCCACCATGCAACAGTCCCCCGATCGCCGCCCCTCGCCTTGGCATGCGGGCGAGAAAACCCTGCAGGAAAAGGTCGGAGTAGCAGAGCGCATGGAGGCGTTCGGGCAAAAGGTCATTCGTGACTACATGCCCGACCAGCACCGCACGTTCTACCATCAGTTGCCGTTCATGGTGGCGGCCAGCGTAGACGCTCAGGGGCGGCCCTGGGCGACGCTGCTGGAAGGGCCGGAAGGTTTCGTCAGTTCGCCCGACCCACGCCAGTTGACGATTGACGCCAGGCTAGCGGCCGATGACCCGGCGACCCCGGGATTGGTCGCCGGGCAGGCAATCGGCCTGCTGGGCATCGAACTGCACACCCGCCGGCGCAACCGCCTCAACGGGCAGATCCGCCAGGCGGTTGCAGGGCAATTGCAAGTGACGGTAGAGCAGTCGTTCGGCAACTGCCCGCAATACATCCAGTTACGCGATTACACGCGCGTCGCCGAACCGGCCCAGGGGCGCATCGATGCGACATCCCTGGATGCCACGACCGTCAGTATGATCCAGTCTGCCGACACCTTCTTCGTCGCCAGCTATGTCGAGCATGACACCGGCCAGCGTTCGGTGGATGTGTCCCACCGTGGCGGTCGGCCAGGATTCGTCAGGGTGCAAGGCAATACGCTAACCATCCCCGACTACGCCGGTAACCTGCACTTCAACACCTTGGGCAACTTGTTGGTCAACCCGAGGGCAGGTTTGCTGTTCATCGACTTCAGTAACGGCAACGTGCTGCAGGTGGGCGGGCGTGCCGAGGTGCTGCTGGAAAGCCCGGCCATCCAGGCGTTCGAAGGTGCAGAGCGGCTGTGGACGCTGGAGGTCGACCAGGTGGTGTGGCGGCCGGCTGCGGTTTCCCTGCGCTGGGCGTTCAAGGAGTACGCCCCCACCAGCCTGATGACCGGCACCTGGGCCGAGGCCGATGCGCGTTTGCAGCAACGTCAGCAGCAGCGCCAATGGCAAGCCTGGCGGGTGCTGCGGGTAGAGCAGGAGAGCCGCGATATCCGTTCGTTCTACCTGCAGCCGCCCACCGGTTCCGCTGTGGCGTTTGCACCCGGGCAACATGTTCCGGTGCAGGTCAAGCGCGACGGTGAGGCGCCGCTTATCCGCACCTACAGCTTGTCCAGCGCACCTTCCGACGGCTATTGGCGCATCAGCGTCAAAGCCCAGGGCCCGGTTTCCCGCCACTTGCATGAGCGCATCGCGCCAGGCGATGTGCTTGATGTTCGCCCACCCATGGGCAGTTTCACGCTCGACATACAGAGCACGCGGCCGTTGGTGCTGATTGGCGCTGGCGTAGGCATTACGCCGTTGCTGGCCATGCTGCGTGAGCAATTGAGCCAAGGGCAGGCTCGGGCCATCCACGTGTTCCAGGGTGCGCGTAGCCTGGCCGACCTGCCGTTCAGGCAGGAGCTGGCGAGTCTGCAGCAACGGGCCGAGGGCTTGCTGCACATTCATCGCGCCCTGAGCCAGCCGGAAAGCCATGCGCTGCTTGGGCGGGATTACGAGTTTGCCGGGCGCCTGGGCATGGGGCAGGTCAAGGCGACGCTGGCGCTGGACGACTACGAGTTCTACCTGTGCGGACCGGGCAGTTTTACCCAGGACTTGTATGAAGGGTTGCGCGGCGTGCATGTGCCGGATGCGCGGATTCACGCAGAAGCGTTTGGGCCGTCGACGTTGCGCCGGCACACGGACGCCGACCAGCCCGCCTTGCATCAGCCACCCGCTGCCAGCGAGCCAGTACCGGTGTACTTTGCGGCGTCGGCCAAGGAGGCGCGCTGGGCACCCGGCGGCGGTACCTTGCTGGAGCTGGCCGAGGCGCGCGGGCTGGCGCCGGAGTTCAGTTGCCGGGGTGGCTCGTGTGGTACCTGCAAGACCAGACTGGTGAGTGGCCAGGTGCATTACCCGAATCCACCGGCAGAGCTACCGGAGGCGGGGTCGGTGTTGATCTGTTGTGCCGTGCCGGCGCAGGTGCAGGAGGGGGTACAGGCCCTGGTGCTGGACATCTGATACACCAGCCCCGCCTCTTCGCGGGCGGCAGAAAATACCCAGATGAACAATAATCCCGGCACCTCATGTCCCCAGGAGCTCGCATGGACCAGATCCACCTGATGAAGGTATTCGTCGCCGTAGGTGAGCTGGAAAGCTTCGCCGCTGCTGCCCGCCGCCTGGCCATCTCCCCGGCCGCCGTCACCCGTGCCGTCAGCGCCCTGGAGGAGCAGCTGGGGGTCAAGCTGCTACTGCGCACCACCCGCAGCGTGCGCCTGACCGAGGCAGGCGGCCGCTACCTGGAGGACACCCGGCATATCCTGGCCAGCATTCACGAGGCCAACGAAGCGGCGGCGGGCATCAATGCCATCCCCAAGGGTGACCTGGCGGTGACTGCACCGATCCTGTTCGGCAGGAAGTTCGTCATGCCCAGCATCGTTCGCTACCTGCAGCAGTATCCGCAAGTCGACGTGGCCGCCTACTTTCTCGACCGCGTGGTGAACCTGGTCGAGGAAGGCATGGATGTGGCCGTGCGCATCGGCCCGTTGCCCGACTCCGGGTTGAAGGCCCTGCGGGTCGGTCAGGTCCGGCGCATGTTGTGCGCTGCGCCCGGTTACCTGGCGCGCCACGGTGTGCCCAGGCACCCCTCGGACCTGGCCGGGCATGCGGTGATCGGTACCACCAACCTGTCCCCCCGAGCCGGCTGGCGCTTTGGCGTGACCGATGAGCCGACTTTGGTGCGCATGAAACCGCGGCTGACGGTGACCAGCAATGATGGGGCTATCGCTGCGGCCTGCGGTGGCCTGGGGATTGCCCGTTTATTGTCATACCAGGTGGCTGATGAACTGGCTAGCGGGCAGTTGCAGGTGATTCTGGCCGAGTATGAGGAAGCACCCTGGCCGATTCACATACTGCACCGCGAGAGCAAGTACGGGTCGGCCAAGGTCAGAACCTTCATCGACATGCTGGCGCAGGCGCTGCGGGACCAGCAACTGGAGTGAGCATGTAGCGCCCACAATGCGTTACAACGCTTGGTACTGCATGCTGAACCCCAGGCTCATCGTGTCACCCTGTTGCAACAGCCTCAGCCCCGGCCGGCCGGGCAGGTGATGGGCGTTGACCGGGTGGCTGACCGGCTCGAAGCAGAAGAAGCCTTGCCCCGGCGGGCAGAACAGCAAGAAGTGCTCCGCCCCGCTGGTGCGACAGGCCAGCCGGTAGCCTGCCCCCGGCTGTTCGATCACACAGTGCCCCGGCCAGCCACTGAAGGCGTGGTCGACCAGCGTCTCGGGCAGGTGGCCCAGTGCTTCGAACCGCCACGGCTCGGGCACCGTGGCCTGATACGACGGCAAGCGCCCAGCCTCGGCCAGCCACACTTTGCGCGCGGGCGCAGACAGCTTGGTATCGGGGTAGCGCGGAAGGTAAGGGTGCAGGCCCAACCCATACCAGTTGGCCGAATCATCCCGGTGCGTCACATGCAGGTCCAGGGTCAGGCAGCCTTCATGCAGGTGTATATCCAGCGTGGCCTGGTAGGCGAAAGGTACGGCACTGTCCAGCGTCAGCCGTGCGCGCCGTTCGCTGTGATGCTCAACGTGCCAGGCCTGCTGCCAGGCGCTGCCATGGATGGGATAGGGGTCGTGCTCGGTATTCGGCGCCAATGCCTGCCAGCCCTGCGGCCGGGCATAGCCCCCCTCGGCAACCCGATTGGACCAAGGCGCCAGTGGGTAGCAAGCCAGCCGCCTGGGCGTGGCGCTGGCCAAGGCAGCCGCGTCGGTATGGCGCAGCAGCGCCTGCCCCGTTGCCTTGACCTGCCAGTTGACCAGACTGGCACCCAGTTCCGGCGCCAGGCTCAGGCGGGTCAGGCGGTCCTGCAGGTGCAGTGTGGTCACAGCCATGCAATGTTCCTCTGGAGCAGAGCGATCAGTTGGCCCGCCGGTAAGTCAGCAGCACGATGCCGCATACCACTACGGCGCCGCCGAGCAATTGCAGCGGGCCCAGTTGCTGGTCGAGCAGGGCCCAACCCAGCAGTAAAGTGGCGATGGGTTCGACGTTCATCACCGGGGCGTTTTGCGCCATGTTCAGCCTGGGTACGCAGACGAACAGCAAGCTGAACGCCAGCCCATACAGCAGTACCAGGCTGGCCAGCGCCACCCAGCCACTGCTGCTGCCCGGCAGCGACAAACCGGCCGGCATCACCCCGCTGGCGCCCGCGAGCAGCATGCTGGAGAACACGATCAGCAGGGTCAGCAGGCTGCGCACCGGGCCCCGCACGCTAGGCAGCTTGTGGTCGGTGATCCACAACGCGCAAGCAAAGGCACAAGCGGCGCCGAAGGCCAGGCTGACCCCCAGCGCCCAGTGCGGGTTGCCCGCACCGCTGTCGGCCAGGCGTGCCGGCACATCCAGCGCCAGCACCAGGCCGCATAGGATCAAGCCCATGAACAGCACGGTGCGGCCAGTGGGGCGCGCACCGCCCAGCGCCCAGGTCAGCAGCGCCAGCAGCATCGGGAAGGTATTGCCTACCAGCAAGGCCAGGGCCACCGGGATGCGCGCCACCGCCGAATACAGGCACAGGCTCTGGGTGGCGATCAGCAGGCCAAGCAGCAGTTGCCAGCGGCGGGTGCCAACGGGCAGCGCCAGCGCCTGACGTTGCCACAGCAGCACGCCGGCCAGCACCAGCAAGGTGATGCCGGAACGGCAGAGTATGGCCAGCAGCACACCGGTGCCGTCATCGAAGGCGATGCGTGCGGCGATATGGTTACCGGCGAATGAGCAGGCAAGCAGAGCCAGCAGGGCGATGGCCAGCTGGCGCGGGAACAGCGGGGAAGCAGAGGAGGGGACAGCCATGTGCAGGATCCGTTTGCAGGTAGATTTTCCAGCCCTATCGCAGTCGTTGTAGGAGCGGCCTTGTGTCGCGATGGGCCGCAAGGCGGCCCCAGCAATATTCGCAACAACGCCGAAAACCTGGGGCCGCTTTGCGGCCCATCGCGACACAAGGCCGCTCCTACAGGCTGAGGTGCGGTTACAGCACCACGCTAGGCAGCCACAGCGAAATGGCCGGAATGTAGGTCACCGCCATCAGCACCAGGAACAGTGCCAGGTAGAACGGCAGCAGCGCCTTGACCGTCGATTCGATACTCACCTTGCCCACCGCCGAGCCGACGAACAACACGGCGCCCACCGGCGGCGTGATCAGGCCGATCCCCAGGTTCACCAGCATGATCATGCCGAAATGCACCGGGTCCACGCCGATGCCGGTGATCACCGGCAACAGGATCGGCGTTAGGATCAGAATCAGCGGCGCCATGTCCATCACCGTGCCCAGCAGCAGCAACATGAAGTTGATGCACATCAGGATCACATAGCGGTTGTCCGACAGAGTGAGGAACGCCGTGGTGATCTTCGACGGGATCTGCATCAGCGTCATCACGTAGCCAAAGCTGGCCGCGAAGCCGATCAATATCATCACGATCGAGATGGTGCGCACCGTGCGATGCATCAGCTTGGGCAGGTCGCGCCACTTGTAGTCACGGTAGATGAACATGGTCACGAAGAATGACCAGACGACCGCCACGGCTGCCGACTCGGTCGCAGTGAACACGCCCGACAGGATACCGCCCAGGATGATCACCATGGCCATCAGGCCCCACAGTGCCTCACCGGCAATCTTCAGCGCCTGGCGCAGCGGGATGACCTCACCCTTGGGGTAGTTGCGCTTCTTCGCGAACAGCAGGCACAGGCCCATCATCACCGCGCTCAGCAACAACCCTGGCATCACCCCGGCCATGAACAGCGAGGCGATCGAGACCGTGCCGCCCGCCGCCAGCGAGTACAACACCGAGTTGTGGCTGGGCGGGGTCAGCAGCGCCTGTACCGAGCCGCTGACCGTCACGGCGGTAGAGAACTCGCGCGGGTAGCCTTTGCGCTCCATCTCCGGGATCAGCACCGAGCCCACCGAGGCGGTGTCTGCCACCGATGAGCCTGAAATTGCACCAAAGAACGTCGAGGCCATGATGTTGACCAGCGAAAGGCCGCCGCGCACGAAACCCACCAGCACCCCGGCAAAGGCCACCAGCCGGCGTGACATGCCGCCTTCGGCCATGATGGCCCCGGCCAGCACGAAGAACGGAATGGCCAGCAGCGAGAACTTGTTAACCCCGCTGGCCACCTGGATCATCATCGCCTGCAGCGGTATGTCGATCCACCAGGCGCCGATCAGCGCCGAAAGGCCCAAGGCATAGGCCACGGGCATGCCCAGCAGGATGAGCGCGATAAAACTGCCCAACAGAATGAACACATCCATTTACGCCGCTCCTTCGTTTTCTTCCAGTTGGTCGAAGCGCACCACCTTGCGGTGGCTCTGGTCGCCCAGCAGGAGTTTTTCCAGCACAAACACCAAGGTCAGCACGCCACCGATTGGGATCGGCGCATAGGTCATGCCCACGCGCACACTGGGCAGGGAGGCCAGAAACTGGTTCCAGGTGGTGATGCACAGCTGGGTGCCGTACCCGGTCATGAACAGGCACACCAGGACCATCAGCACCTGCACCAGCAGGGCCACCAGCCGGCGCTGCAGCGGCGGCAGGCGGTCGGTGATCATCGCCACCGCCATATGCGCCCCGGCGCGGTAGCTGGCGGCGGCGCCAACGAAGGTGAACACCACCATCAGCAAGATGGCCACCGGCTCTGGCCAGCTGGCCCCGGTGCCGAGTACATAGCGGGCGAAGATGCCCCACGGGATGATCAGCGACATGCTCAGGATCGACAGGCCGGCGACCCAGATACAGGCGCGGTACAACGTGTCGTTGGCACGCAGAAAGAGGTTTTTCATGGGCATCACCAAAGCGGCAGGGCGGCTGACGCGGCCCTGCCGAGGTCGGTAGGAAAGGTCGCGCTTACTGCACCGCGTCGATACGTTTCATCAGGTCGGCGTATTGCGCGCCGTATTTTTCCCGCACCGGTGCGGTCGCGTCGTAGAAGGGTTTCTTGTCGACGGTGATGAACTCGACACCGGCGGCCTTGAGCTTCTCTTCGCTGCTGGCCGTTTTCGCATCCCACAGCACCCGCTCTTCCATCTGCGCCTCACGCGCTACCTTTTTCACCAGCGCTTGCTGTTCGGGGGTGAGCTTGTTCCAGGTGGTCTTGGACATCACCACCGGCTCGGGCAGGATCAGGTGGCCGGTCAGGGTGAAGTATTTGGCACTCTGGTAGTGGTTGTGTTCGAGCAGGGTCGGCGGGTTGTTCTCGGCGCCGTCGATTACCCCGGTCTGCAGCGCGCTGAAGATTTCCCCGGTGTCCATGGCGATGCCGTTGCCACCCATGGCGTTCATCATGTCGATGAACAGCGGGTTGCCCTGCACGCGAATCTTCATGCCCTTCAGGTCTTCCAGGCTGCGCACCGGCTTTTTCGTGTAGAGGCTGCGCGAGCCGCCATCCATCCAGGCCAGGGCCACCAGGTTGAAGTCGGAGTTGGTGATCTTGTCGAGGATTTCCTGGCCGATCTCGCCATCGATGACCTTGCGCATGTGGTCGTGGTCGCGGAACACGAACGGCATGTTGAACACGTTCACATCCGGCACCACCGGGCCGACGATCCCCAGGCTGACGCGGGTCATCTGCACGGCGCCGATCTGCGCCTGTTCGATCACTTCCTTCTCCGAGCCCAGCACACCGCCGGCAAACATCTTGAAGGTGATGTCGCCATTGCTGGCCTGTTCCAGTTTCTTGCCCATGTTCTGCTCGGCCACCACCGTGGGGTAGCCGGCGGGGTGAATTTCCGCGAACTTGATGTCCAGCGCCGAAACGGGCATGGCCACGCTGCAGGCGAAGGGGAGTACGGCAAGAAGCAGCTTGCGTTTGAACGTCATGATGAAACTCCGTGGTTTTTATTATCTGGTTTCGGGCGTGCAAAGGGTGTGGTGCGCGTCGCGGGGCTCAGCCCCGCCAGGCTGGCTCCTCCAGGCCCTTGGTGCCTGGGTTGAGGGCAAATACCCCGCCGGCCAGCGGCTGGTCGCCAAGGTCGAGCCCCGCCGGGCGGATCGAGGTGACGTACAGGGTGTCGAGGTTGGCGCCACCGAAGGCGCACATCGCCGGCTTCTTCACCGGTACGCTGAGCGAGCGGTCCAGGCGCCCGTCAGGGGTGAAACGGTGGATCTGCCCGGCGTCATTGCCGCATATCCAATAGCAGCCGTCCTGGTCGATGGCGGCACCGTCGGGGCGGCCGGGGTAATTGCGCATGTCCACGAACAGCCGCGGGTTATGGGGTGTGCCCGTGTCGGTGTCGTAGTCGAAGGCCCAGACCTTCTGCACGCTGGGGTGCGAATCGGACAGGTACATGCGCGTGCCGTCTGGGCTGAAAGCCAGGCCGTTGGGCACGATCATGCCCGCTTGCTGCAGGTGCAAATGGCCCTCGCGGTCATGCCGGTACAGTGCCCCTACGTGGGCGCCTTGCTGCATGTCCAGCAGCATGCTGCCGGCCCAGAAACGCCCTTGGCGGTCGCAGCGGCCATCGTTGAAGCGCATGCCCGGCTGCGCATGCGCCACCCCGCTGAGCACACGGCTGGCCAGGCTGCCGTCGGCCTTGGTTTGAATCTGGAAGATGCCGCTTTCCATGCCGGCCACCCACCCGTCGCCACTGCGGGCGATACAGGCCAGCATCTGGTCGCCCTGCCAGACCTGGTGCGTATTATCCACCGGCCGCCAGCAGTGCAACTGGCGCGCGGGTATGTCGACCCAGTACAAGGCCTGCTCGCCAGGGTGCCACACGGGGCTTTCCCCGGTGCCGTTGCGGGCGTCGACGATCAGTTCACAGTGCATGGCCGTGCCTCCTGGCGCGTGCGGTCAGTTGAACGGTCCGGCCACGGCAAATGCGCCGCCCTGATAGACCATGCTCGGGTCATCGGCGGCAGGCGCCGGCTCGGCTTCCACCGCTGCGCGGAAGGGCTCCGAGCTGTCCTTGGGCACGTAGCCCAGGTGTGCGGCATGGCGGTTGTCCCACCATACGGTGCGGTTGGCCGAGGCACCGTAGACAATGGTGTGGCCGACGTTCGGCGTGAACAGGCCGCGCTCAATCAACTGCACCAGATCGTCGTAACTTAACCACGTGCAGAGCATGCGCGGGTTCTGTGGCCGGGGGAACGAAGAGCCGATGCGGATGCTGACGGTTTCGATGCCGTAACGATCGAAATAGAAGCTGGCGACATCTTCGCCATAGCACTTGGACAGCCCGTAGTAGCTGTCGGGGCGGCGCGGGGCATGCGCGTCGATGCGCTCGTTCTGGCGGTAGAAGCCGATGGTATGGTTGGAACTGGCGAAGACCACCCGTTGCACCCCATGCTTGCGTGCCGCCTCGTAGACATGGAACACGCCGCAGATATTGGGGCCGAGAATCTCTTCGAACGAATGCTCGGTAGACACCCCGCCGAAGTGCACGATGGCATCGACGCCTTCGACCAGGGCATGCACGGCTGCCTTGTCGGCCAGGTCGCATGTCACCACTTCTTCGTGTGGGCCAGCGGCTGGGGCCATGGGGTTGATGTCGGAAAGGCGCAGGACCTCGGCGCAGCCTTGCAGGCGTTCGCGAAGGACCTTGCCCAGGCCGCCTGCGGCTCCGGTGAGCAGCAGGCGTTTGAGGGGGGTAGTGGTCATGACCGGCTCTTATTGTTAATTGTTGTAGGTTGTCGTATGACTTTTGTGATTATTGGCGGTGCGATTCAGTGTTGTCAATGACAACGCAATGTCAGTCTGGTGTTATGCGCGTGCCCTGTAGGAGCGGCCTCGTGTCGCGAAATGAGCGGCGTAAAGCCTTACAGCAACGACAACGGGTAGTTGAAAATCAACCGGTTCTCATCGAACTCGTTATTGCTGTAGTCCCGCCGAATCGACGAATTGCGCCATTTCACACTCAAATCCTTGAACGCTCCGCTCTGTATCACATATGCCAGTTCAGTCTCACGGACCCATTCCTTGCCATCCGTCACCACCCCGCTGTGCACGTCGCGGCCGCTGATGTAGCGGTTCATCAAGGTCAGCCCCGGCACGCCGACGGTGACGAAGTTGAAGTCATGGCGCACCTGCCATGAGCGTTCGTTGGCGTTGTCGAAGCTGGCGTTGTAGCTGTCATTGGCCAGGGTTCCGCCACTGGTGCCATTGACCCGCATCCAGGTATCGCCATCGACCTTCTGCAGCCCGACCCAGAAGGTGCTGCCGCCGTATTTGGCGGAGAACATCCCCGAGTACGTCTTGTTGTCCAGCTCGCCAGCGCGCCTGGAACCGTCGTCATCGCCCTGGAAATAGCCCAGGTTGGCGCCCAGGGTCCAGTCGCCGAGCGGCTGGCTGTGGCTCAGCTGCAGGTATTGCTGCTGGTACACGTCCTTGAGCACCGCATTCCACAGCCCCACCAGGGTGCGCTCCTGGTTGAACCTGTACTCGCCCCCGACGAAGTTGAAGCGGTCCGACACCGCGCCGCCGTAGCTCATGTCCTCCATGCTGGCGTCGTTGCGCGGGCTGTTGGCGCGGAACTGGCCGCCGTACAAGGTCAGCCCGGCAAACTCGTTGGACGTGACCTGCCCGCCACGCAATGTTTGCGGCAGTGAGCGACCGTCGTCCGCGCGCAGAATTGGCAGTACCGGCATCCATTCGCCGATTTTCAGCTCGGTTTTCGAAATGCGCGCCTTGCCCGCCACGGCAAGCCGGCCAAAGTCATCCGCCGGCCGCCCATCGTCGTGGCGTGGCAGCAGCCCGGTGCCATAGGTGCCGCCCCCGCCATCGAGCTTCACCGACCACAGCCCCAGCACGTCTACGCCAAAACCCACCGGGCCCTCGGTGAAACCGGAACGGGCATCGAGGATCACGCTCTGGGTCCATTCTTCGGCTTTGCCTTGCGGGTTGGCAGGGTTGGTGAGGTTGCGGTTGATATAGAAGTTGCGCAGGCCCAGCACGGCTTTGCTGTCTTCGATGAAACCTTGGGCAAGGCTGGTGCCCGGCAGGCAGCTGAGCAGGCTGGCGCCAAGCAGCGCACAGGGGAGGGTGGTCTGGCAGATTTTCGACATGGGTTGCTTCCGCTGATGTTGTTTTTGTTATGTGTTGTCGTACAACTTCGGCTTTTTTAGCAAGTGAAAAACCAGCTGTCAACGGCGTTGGTAGCCGGAAATCAGCTACTTTCGGCGAGGAGGGATCAAGCGCAGGCTCTAGCTCGGGGTTCGCAATGAGCGTTAGTCATACTATGACCACATGCGAATTGTTGCATTTGTCGCAACGCTCTCCCTCGAGTTCGTCAGTTTGTCGCAGAATCATTTAGTAACACTATTCTTCGTTGCTGGATGTCTTACTGATTCAGTCCCATGTAAACGGAGATTTCACCGATGAGCACCACCCGTGCTTCACACCCCTCACGCTTGCTGCCCAGATTGCTAGGCGTGGTTTTTTTGCTGATGGGCCTTGCCTTGCTGGCCGGCGGCATCAAACTGGCAACCCTTGGCGGTTCGCTGTATTACCTGCTGGCCGGCATTGGCTTGGCGATTACCGCAGCCTTGTTGCTGGCTGGCCGACGTGAGGCATTGAGCGTTTATG
The DNA here is from genome assembly GCF_947311875.1 of Pseudomonas sp. PARCl1. NCBI lineage: Bacteria > Pseudomonadati > Pseudomonadota > Gammaproteobacteria > Pseudomonadales > Pseudomonadaceae > Pseudomonas > Pseudomonas sp. PARCl1. Next base: position 28,370 of record NZ_CAMZMX010000042.1, on the reverse strand, counting down.
GCGTCGTGCTGTTGCTGAGTTCGCTCTGGTCGTTGGTCGAGGTGGGCCTGGACTGGTGGCAACTGGTCCCCCGGCTGGCCCTCTGGTTCGTCCTTGGCCTGATGTTGTTATTGCCTTGGCTACGCAGGCCATTGACGCAGGGCCAGCCTTATCCCCTCGGTACAGGGGTATTGAGTGTGGGCGTGGCGGCCGCGGGCCTGATGGCGCTGGCCAGCCAGTTCACCCAGCCCGACACCGTGGTCGGCCGCCTGGACCGTGACACGGCAGGCACCACCAGCACGGCACCGGCAATGCCTGACGGTGACTGGCAGTCCTACGGGCGTACCGAGTTTGGCGACCGTTACTCGCCACTCAAGCAGATCACCCCGCAGAATGTGGGCAAGCTCAAGCTGGCCTGGACCTACCGCACCGGTGATATCCCCGGGCCAAACGACCCGGGCGAGACCACGGCGGAAAACACCCCGCTGAAAGTCAACGGCAAGCTCTACGTATGCACCCCGCATAGCCAGGTGATTGCCCTGGACCCCGACAGCGGCAAGGAGATCTGGCGTTTCGATCCCAAGCTCAGCACGCAGAATGCGGCCAACTTCAAAGGCTGGGCACACATGACCTGCCGCGGCGTGGCCTATTTCGACACGGCCAGCTCGCAAGCGAGCCCCGTGCAAGGGCAGGCCTGCGCCAAGCGCATCTATGTACCCACCGCCGACACCCGCCTGATCGCGCTGGATGCCGATACCGGCCAACAGTGCGCCGGCTTTGGCGACAACGGCCAGATCGACCTTACCCGCAACATCGGCAGCTTCGCCCCTGGTGGCTATTACTCCACTTCGCCACCCACCGTGGCCGGCGGCCTGGTGATACTTGGCGGTCATGTCACCGACAACGTTTCCACCGACGAGCCGTCCGGCGTCGTCCGCGCCTATGATGCGATCACCGGCCAGCTGGTGTGGAACTGGGACAGCGGCAACCCCGACGCCACCGCGCCGATCAGTGACGGCCAGTTCTACACCCGCAACTCTCCAAACGTGTGGTCGGTGATCAGCGCCGATGAGAAGCTCGGCCTGCTGTACCTGCCCATGGGCAACCAGATGCCCGACCAGTGGGGCGGCAACCGCACGCCAGAGGCGGAGAAATTCAGTGCCGGCCTGGTGGCCCTGGACATCGCCACTGGCAAGGTGCGCTGGAACTACCAGTTCACCCATCACGACTTGTGGGACATGGATGTCGGTGGCCAGCCGAGCCTGGTCGACATCAAGACCGCCGAAGGCATCAAGCCTGCGGTAATGGCATCGACCAAGCAGGGCAGCATCTACGTGCTGGACCGCAGCAACGGTCAGCCGCTGGTGCCCATCCACGAAACCCCGGTACCGCAAGGCGCCGTGGAAGGTGATCACACCGCACCGACCCAGCCGATGTCCGAGCTCAATTTCATGCCGCCCACCCTGCGTGAGCGAGACATGTGGGGCGTAACGCCGTTCGACCAGATGCTGTGCCGCATCGACTTCCGTTCGCTGCGCTATGACGGCATCTACACCCCGCCATCGCTGCAGGGCTCGCTGGTCTACCCCGGCAACTTCGGGGTGTTCGACTGGGGTGGCATTTCGGTCGACCCGGAGCGCCAGATCGCCTTCGTCAACCCCAGCTACATGGCCTTCAAGTCGCAGTTGGTGCCAGCCTCGAAAATCGCCGGGCAGCCGGCGCGCAAGAGTGAAACCGAGGGCATCCAGGCCAACAAGGGGGCGCCTTATGGCGTGATCATGGGCGCTTTCCTGTCGCCGCTGGGGCTGCCTTGCCAGGCACCGGCCTGGGGCTATGTGGCCGCAGTGGACCTGACCACCCACAAGGTGATCTGGAAGCACAAGAACGGCACCGTACGTGACAGCTCGCCCATTCCGATCCCGCTGACCATGGGCGTGCCGAGCCTGGGTGGAAGCTTCACCACCGCCAGCGGCCTGGCGTTCCTCAGCGGCACCCTCGACCAGTACCTGCGTGCTTATGACGTGCGCGATGGCAAGGTGCTTTGGGAAGGGCGCCTGCCGGCCGGTGCCCAGACCACGCCGATGACCTACACCGGCAAGGATGGTCGCCAGTACGTGCTGGTGATGGCCGGCGGGCATGGCTCGTTGGGTACCCGGCAAGGGGACTATGTGATGGCGTTTGCCCTGCCGGAGTAAGCGGCGGCAGGTTCAAGGCCTGTGAGATCGAGCACCGCGCGGCCGGCGCTTGGTTTCACGGGCTTTTTTGACGGCCAGCACGTCCCCCACCCCTGTCGTCAGAGCTTGGGCTAAAGCACTAGCCTGAAGCGCGTTGGCACTGAACCACGCGCTACAACTGGTGTCTGAGCACCAACAATGACATGACGTCCATTTCCCCAAGCAAGGAGGCTTCACCATGCAACCCACCCCAGTCACGTCCGCCGGCAAGCTGCTCGGCAGTTATGGTTATGGCAAGGCGCTGATCGTCTGCATGCTTATCCTGGGCAGTGTCTTCCTGGGCCTGGCCGCTTTCGTCGGCTACCTGAGTGCTACCAGCGGCCAGAACTTCAACGGCCCGCAAAGCCTGTTCTATTCCACCATCGCCTTGCTGGCGGTGCTCGGTGGGGTGATGTTCGCCCTGGCGCTGTGGCAGAAGAAACTGCGCGCTGCCCGTTATGAGGTTTATGAGAAAGGCATCTGCCAGATCATAGGCAACCAGCGCGATTACGTGCCCTTCAGCGAGATGGGCGACTTCTACCTGTTCGCTTCTGGGCAGACTGCCATTGCCGGCCTGATCAACAACCTCGCTTATCGCCGTAACGCCAGTGAGCCGTTTCGCCGGGTCAATCCACACCTGCAAAAGCTTTATGTGTTTCTTGAGCAGGTACGCGAGCTGTACCTGAACGAACGCCTGCCAGCAGTATTCGCCACCCTGCAAAGCGGCGGGGCGGTGCAGTTCAACTACCTCGAAACGTCCCAGGTTTGGGGCAAGCGCATGAGCGGCGACTTCTTCAATGTCACCACCAAACCGCTGACCATCACTCGTGAAGCGCTCGACGTGGATGGCCGCAAGGTCGCGTTGAGCAGCCTGCGCAATGTTGACCTCAGCCAGTGGACCGAACTTGTGGTGATCAAGGACGAAAACGGTCAGACCGTGCTGTCGACCGTATCGACCGGCATCATCAGCTTTGACCTGTTCCTCAATACGTTGCACAACCTGCTTGAAGCCGAGTCGGCCTTAGCAACGCCTGAAGCCTGATGCAATCCATCAACGAACTCGTGTCAGGTGCTAAATAATTTCGGTATTTCAGTTATTAACTCGATTTTTTGACGTTAAAACATGTTTTACAGGAATTACGTGTGCTGTTGATTGTGGGTGAGCCTATAATTCCCCTACCGCTTCGCGCCTGGGGGTAGCATTTGCCATGCTGGATTTAAGCTTTAGCAAACCCGTTGAGGTCGTCAAACGACTGTGTGAGCGCTTGCGCAGCGAGCGTTTGTCTCAACAGCTGACGCAAGCAGAGGTGGCGGGGCGAGCCGGTGTCGCCATCAGTACTGTTTCGAGTCTTGAGGCTGGACGAAACGTCAGCTTCGAGAACCTTGTGCGGATTGCGATGGTGCTCGGGCGTGCCAGTGAACTGGAGGGCCTGTTTCAGCCCAAGCTGGACAGCCTGGAAGACTTGCGCCGATATGAAGAAGGCGCCAAGCGTCAACGCATAAAGATGAGGCAGGGCGATGCCTGAGCAGGTGCGCGTCTACTACGAAGGCTGGGGAGAGCGCTGGCTGTGGGGTACGCTTGCCTCCACTAGTGTGGTCGGCAGTCGCCCGCAAATCGTCTTCGAATACAGCAATGAAGCCAGGGGGCGCGGGTTTGAGCTGTCCTCGTACACCTTGCCTTTGCGGGGCGAAAACCTGCGCAAAGGATTCGCTGCTCATCAGTCTTTTCTTCCAAGCCCTGTCTATGATGCGCTGCCGGACGGCTGGGGCATGTTATTGATGGACCGTTTGTTCAAGCGCCGGGGCCTTAATGCCGCGCGCGTTGGTCCGCTGGAGCGGTTGGCGTACATCGGTGACAGCGCCATGGGAGCCATGTCGTTCGAACCGGTCGCAACTGAAGGGTTCGAGCCACCGCAACACATCCCCCTTGAGATGCTGGCGGCCGAAGTTCATGAAGTACTTAAAGGGGAGGGGGGAGAATTTCTGCAGCGGCTGCTTCTGGTGGGTGGCTCTCCCCAAGGTGCAAGGCCCAAGGCTCTGGTCTATCGCGATCCGTTGAGCGGCTCATTCACCACCGTTGCCAAGCCAGGTCTGGAAGCCTGGCTAATCAAGTTTCCCGCCAAGGAAGAGCATCCGGAAGTCTGCGCGATAGAAATGGTGTACGCCGAATGCTTGCGCTTGTGTGGCATTGCGACCCCGGACACCCAGCATTTCAGCTTGCCCAATGGGCAGGCGGCCTTTGCCAGTAGACGCTTCGACCGCCAGGGTGACCTGCGTGTGCCGATGCAAAGCCTTGCCGCATTCACCGGCGCGGATTTCAGGTCGCCTGGCGCGCTGGATTATGTCAATTTTTTGCGTGCCACCCACATGTGTACCAATGATTTGCGGGAGAAGGCGCGAGCCTTCGAGCGTGCCGTGTTCAACGTGGCATTCAACAATCGCGACGACCACCCGAAGAACTTCGCTTACCTCATGTCGCGTACCGGAGAGTGGACACTGGCACCTGCCTACGACGTCACGTTCTGTGAAGGCCCGGGTGGGTATCACCAGATGGATGTGATGGGGGAAGCTTTGGATATCGGGCGCCAGGAGATGCTTGCCTTGGCACGCGAGGCGGACATTCCGGAGGTGGCGGCGAGTCAGCTTATCGACCGTATTTGCGCAGTCGCCCGCCAGTTTACAGAACGAGCGCAGCTGAGCTTTGCGCGGTTGATCACTCAAGACACTTTGCAAACGGTGCAGCGCCGTATCGATGAAAACGTCGCGTTACTTAGCTGATTGGGGAGGCGGGCATAGCTGTGCAATGTTGACGTTTGACTGGGGAACTCGCTTCGGCGAGGTTTGCAAAGGGGTGCATGTTCTGCGATCAACCCTATACTGAAGTCGTCCTCGCTCACGACCACTTAGACTGGCAAGTCCAGTCCCGGCACATGCAACTGAGTGTGCCGTACCCCTCCTGTCGGCGTGGGCGAGGTCTCTTCACTTTGGCTTTTTTGAGCATGGCTCTCCGCTCCCACAGGATCCCCGTTTGCTGAAGACTTTCGTGATACCTGCAGGAGCTGGTCTTGCCATCGATGATTGTATTGCAGGATTAGCCAGGCTTTGGCAATACGCAATACCCTGTGGGAGCGGGCGTGCCCGCGAAGCAAGTGACGCGGTGTCTGGCACCGGCTTCGCCGGTGTTCGCGGGCACGCCCGCTCCCACGGGGGTATCCCCGTTTGCGGAAGGCTTTTGTGATACCTGCAGGAGCTGGTTTTGCCAGCGATGATTGCATTGCAGGATTAGCCAGGCTTTGGCAATACGCAATGCCCTGTGGGAGCGGGCGTGCCCGCGAAGCAAGCGACGCGGTGTCTGGCGAATCGGCTTCACCATCCACCTGTGCATGAGCGGTCTCAAGTGCCCTGAAACGCTATCTTGATGGACAGGGAGGGACAATGCCGGGAGCTGTATAAGCCTCCCGCTTTTGCTTCTGCCAGGCAATAAAAAAGGCTGCCATTCGGCAGCCTTCTCGATGCTCAGCCCGGCCTTATTTTTCACTGACTTCCGAATAATAGGCATTGATAAATATAGTTCACTTAGACTAGCGACTAGACAGCTTTCCAAAAACTCCTTTCAGGCACACCGCCTTTGACTGATAGGCAAAGCAGTGTCTGCGGAAATGAATATCACGATGCTCAAAGATTTACTCAAGTTGCTCGAGGAGGCTCTGCTGGTATCGCCTGGCATTGTCACGGTAGTGGAACGCGTTGGCTTCAATCTCTCGACATTGTGCATCGGTCGCCTGACGCACGATCCGTGCAGGAGAACCCATTACCACTGAACCATCAGGAATAATTTTTCCCTCCGTAACCAGTGCATTCGCACCGATGATGCAATGCTTGCCGATTTTGGCGCCATTGAGTACCACGGCCTGGATTCCGATCAAACTGAAATCCCCAACCTCGCAGCCATGAAGCATCGCTTGGTGTCCAACCGTTACGCCGGTACCGAGGCTAAGGGGGCTACCCAAGTCTGTATGAAGCACTGCTCCGTCTTGAACATTGCAATCTTTGCCAATATGGATCAGTTCATTGTCTCCACGAATCACAGCACCGAACCACACGCTACTACCCTCATCAAGCTTGACGTTACCGATTACGCTCGCACTGGGCGCAATCCAGCTCTCGGAGTGGGCATTGACACGGTGGCTTTGAAGGCAATATTTCATACAAGTCTCCTAAGTGGAATTGTGTGGTCCAGATATACCCTGATTATTTGGTTGCAGCTCGCCGCAACTGCGCCGGCGAGCCTCATGTAGATGTCAAATTGTTTTACGAGTTGGCTCTCGCTGGGCAGCACAATCTTTGGTTTCCTGCCCTTGACGTAAGGCAAGAGAAGCGAGAGCCGCAACAAGTAACAAGATGGCCATGAGAAGCAGTCCGTTGGTCGAGCGTCCAGTACTTTGCTCGATCCACCCCATTACCGATGGTCCTACGAAGCCTCCTAACAAGCCACACGAATTGACGAACGCTAATCCGCCTGCCAATGCAGCGCCTTTTAGGCGTGACGATGGGTAGATGAAGATAATCGATTGCACAAGGAAGAACATCGATGCAGCTAGGCAGAAGCCTAGAAGTGCTGCGACTGGCCCGCTAAACGCCGCGATCACCAAGCCTGCAGACATAACGACATAACCACCTACAAGTAACGCTCGACTGCGTGCAGGTGTATCTGCAAAACGTGGCAAGGACGCTGCTCCGATTGCGGCTGCAATCCATGGCAAAGCAGTGAGCAGTCCAATGGTGAGGATCGAAAGATCGCCATAGGTTCGAATGATTCCAGGGAGGAAAAAGATCACGGTGTACACGGTGATCTGGTGACAAAAGTACACGAATATCGCCAGCAATATCTGTGGCTGTAGCCACTGACGGATCGAGTGCTCACCTTTTCCACCTTCCTCTCGTTCACGTGCGAGTCTCTCCTCTAGCGCTTGGGCTTCGGCGATGCTCAGCCAGGGTGCCTTGTTCGGCCGATCAGGCAGTTTTTTCCACACGACAATTGCAAAAAGAGCCGCCGGGAGGCCCTCGAGCACGAACATCCATTGCCACCCGTGCCAGCCCCACACGCCATCAAGTTGCATCAGCAGACCACCCAGCGGGCCGCCAACGATGTTTGCCAAGCAAACACCAAGCAGAAAGTAGCCGGTCGCTTTTGCACGTTCTTCCCGACCAAACCAATAAGTTAGATAAAGCATTACCCCAGGGAAGAATCCCGCCTCGGCAATACCCAAGAGTACGCGCAGTATGTAGAACGAGGTTTCGCCTTGCACGAAGGCCATCGACGCCGATATCAAACCCCAGGTAACCATGATACGCGCTATCCAGAACCGGGCTCCAACCTTGTGCATGATCAGATTGCTTGGCACTTCAAACAGCGCGTAGGTAAGGAAAAATAGCCCCGCACCCAGCCCGTATGCGGCAGCGGAGATTCCCAGATCAATTTCCAACTGATGTTTCGCTAAAGCGATGTTTGTACGGTCGAGGAAACTCAGTACGTATCCGATCACTAATAGCGGCATTAGTTTTCGGAAAAGCAACGCGGTGATTTCTTTCTGGCTCCGGGCAGTGCTTGCAGGGGAGGTCATTTGAGGGTCCTCTTATATGGCGCCCGCAGAGCCGGGCGCCTCTGTCTTGTCATTGTTTTAAAGTGGACTTCAGAGCGCGGTTGGCAGGCGGTCACCTGCCAAATTTTCCGCTCGGATATTTGAGTGCGTGAACAGCTGCAGAGCCGCGCCAGTCAAGGCGCAGCCGGCCATTACCAAAAAGCAGGTGATATAGCCGGAAAGGTTCGTCCAGCCGCCGCCGATTGTGATCAACCAACCCATCAATATAGGGGCGATGCCACCGCCGATGAACATGGCGGTGGTAATGATGCCGTTGGCAGTCGATGTAGCCGACGGTTGCGCGGAGTCTGAAGCCACGGCGTAATAGATCGGCCATACAGCATTGGCCACCAATCCAAACAACAGCTGTACCACGATCATGAGGGTCATGGTCTCGGTGAAATAGAAGGCACCTACGCTTGTCGCCATCCATATGCCACATATGATCAGTGTGACTTTGCGGCCGATCATGTCTGACAATGATGGCCACACCAGCTGGCCGATAATGCCGGTCACGGTAAACACCACGCTCATGCCAGCTGATTGCGCCAGGGACAGACCTGCAATGTTGTACAGGTATGCCGGCAGCACGATATTGACCCCCATGTACACCACTTGGGTAAGCATGGTGTTACCTGCCGTGAGCGCGATGTTGCGATTGCGCAGGCTAGCTTTGAGAGTTTTCCAGGCTTGCCCCTTCATGACCTGGGCGCTTGAAGAGACATCCGGCGGCGTCATGTTTTTTGCAGCCATGTCGACGTAAAGACGGGTGATACGCTCTGATGTCGAATAGCGTGACCAGAACAGCATCAACGGTACGGCAACAAAAAAAGCAGCGAAGAAAACATATCGCCAGTTTTCCTCACCAAAGGTTGTCAAAACGAAACTCGCTACAATCCCGCTGAGCAGCGCTCCGATAGGGTAGCCGGTGTGGTGAGCACCTAGGGCAAAGCCACGGCGTTCTATTGGCCACCATTCGGCGGTGTTGCTCACCCCTACCGGTTCTCCCCAACCGGCACCGAGATTTACGCCCACGCGCAGGGCGACAAATGTGGTGAGACTATGGGTGAGCGCCTTGAAACCGGAAAGAAAGGAGATCGCGGTGTAGCCAAGTACTAGGGGAACCTGGAATCGGGCTCGCTTCCAGCCGCCACCGTAGCGATCGCTCCACATCGCACCGGGAATATCCAAAACTGCGAGTGCAAGCATGATAATTGTGGCGATCGTGCCCCAGTCATCAGGCGAGAGCTCGAAATGTTTAGAGATTGTGGGCCCCAAACGCAGAATGATCTCGCGATCATAGGCGTTGAGGATCCAGATCAGCCAGCAGACCAACAACGACACCCATGAATAGCGGTGAATGTTACGCAGCGATGCTTTCTTTTCGGTAGGCATGATGATTCACCAGGCCCCGGTACGGAGCCTTGTCAGACCAGAAATATTCGAACGATTTTGGAGCGCAGTCTTAGCTTCCGAATCGTCGTTCCGGAACGCCCCGAACGCCCAAGTCATGGAGCGCGAACAATGCGCCGCGTAATTGACCATCAGCGGGGAAGCGTGGAAGAGGAGGGCGGGCCATTGAGGTCACGAATAATACATCCAGATTCGGCCCACCAAACATCACGCTAGTAACCTTCTTAACCGGCATATCGATAATGCGGTCGACATCACCACAAGGGGTGTAGCGAACCAGTTTTCCGGCGTACACCAGCGCTTGCCATAGGCATCCCTCTACGTCCACGGTGGCGCCGTCGGCTGCCCCGCCTTGGGACGTGTCAATATGATGAGAGATACGGCGGTTGCTCGCCGTGCCGGTAGCTATATCGTAGTCGTAGACCCATTGCTCGCCGGTCCAGGTGTCTGTGAAATACAACAAGTCTCCATTCGGACTCCAGCATGGGCCGTTGGAGCAGATGATTCCTTCGTCGATGACGTGGACTGAAAGATCGGGATCGAGCCGATATAGCTTGCCTGTCGCCAATTCTTCTCGAGTGTCCATCGAGCCGAACAGGAAACGCCCCTGCCTGTCGACCTTCCCATCGTTGAGCCGGTTGTGGGGGAGGTGGGGCTCAGGATCAATTATCAACGAAAGATCGCCCGTCAACATATCCAGATCGTGCAGGCCATTTTGCAACGCCACCAGCGCATGATCACCCTGCTTGCGCAGCGTCATCGAGCCGATTTTCTGGCCGACGTCCCAAGCACGCAATTCTCGACCGTCTTCAGTGGAGCGAAAAACGCGCCCATCAAAGCTGTCGACCCAGTAGAGCCGTTGTTGCTCGACGTCCCACAAGGGACCTTCGCCGAGCGTAGTTTTCACATCGGCGACGATCTCGATACGCATGATATTTCCCTCTTTTATTGTTTTACGGGAAGAGATGACCTTTCGTTTTCCTTACGTCATCTGAGGCAATCAGAAGTCGACGTTGTTGCGCCCCTTCAGTCCAAGGATTTCGCGAGCCTCGTCCGGCGACGCAACGCGTCCTCCCAAGGCTTCGACGACTGTGCGAATACGTCGAACCTGATCGGCATTTGATACCGCCAGTTTGCCGGGACCGTCCCAAAGAGAGTCTTCCAGCCCGACACGCGCATTCCCGCCCATCGCTAAACCCATGGTTGCAAGGGGGATCTGATTGCGCCCGGCACCGAGGATCGACCAGATATAGGTATCGCCAAACAATCGGTCAGCGGTCCGGCGCATCTGCATGAGATCTTCCGGGTGACCGCCTATGCCACCTCGCAAGCCAAAGACCGATTGAATAAAGATTGGTTTTTTTAACAAACCCCGGTCGAGAAAATGCGCTGCCGTGTAGAGATGGCCGATGTCGTAGCACTCGATCTCAAAGCGGGTGCGATTTTCCCCGCACGACTCCAGGATGTAGGCGATGTCGCGGAAGGTGTTACGAAAGACCCGATCATCACTCTCTTCCAGATAAGGGCGCTCCCAATCGTGCTGGAACTCCTTGAAGCGATGGAGCATTTCGTACAAACCAAAATTCATGGAACCCATGTTGAGAGATGCAAGCTCGGGCTTGAGCTGCAGTGCCGGTTGCAGCCGCTCCTCAACACCCATGGTCGGCGCTCCACCAGTGGTGAGATTGATGACTACGTCACTTTCACGCTTGATTCGTGGCAGGAACTGCCGGAACAACTCAGGATCCTGCACCGGACGTCCGTCTTTTGGATCTCGTGCATGCAGGTGGACTATCGCTGCGCCTGCCTCTGCTGCCCCGAGTGCGGCATCCCCGATCTGCTCAGGTGTCACCGGCAGGTACGGAGACATGGAGGGCGTATGGATCGCGCCGGTAACAGCGCAGGTAATAATGATGGGATTAGGCTTGGCCATGATGGGTTTCCTTTGACTTATTTTTGTGGAAACAGCGATGTAGGGGTAAAGGGTCAGAGATATTCGACGTTGCCGTCCACGCTGATCGCCTGGCCGGTCACGTTTCGAGCGGCTGGAGAGCAGAGGAACAGCGCCATGGCCGCGACATCCTCTGCAGTGACCATGCGTTTCAGCGAAATCTTCTTTAAGTATTCCTGGCGCATTTGCGGCTCGGGGACACCCTGTTGTTCTGCACGGGCGCGAATCACGCCGTCCATACGAGGGCCTTCGACGATTCCGGGCAGGATCGCGTTCACGCGTATATCGTCTTCACCCAACTCGGCAGCCAGGGATTTCATCATCCCGACAATGGCCCATTTGGTGGCGGCATAAGGTGTCCGCCATGCATAGCCCAGGCGTCCCGCGACTGATGCGATTTGGATCAGGTGGCCATGGGAAGACTCGCGCAACAGGGGAACAGCATGGTGAGCGAAGCGGTATTGTCCCGTAAGGTTAATCTCTACTGTGCGCTGCCAGTCTTCGTCGCTAATGCGGTCAACACCTGCAGTTGGCCCTGCAATACCAGCGTTGTTGATCAGCACATCTAGGCCACCGAAGCGTCCACGCTGGACGGCAAAAACTTCTGCGACCTGGGCAGCATCAGCCACGTCTGCCCGCGTGGCCGTAGCTTCGGGGTGGCGATCCAGGAAAGCCGCGATGGCTTCTTGGCTTACATCACAAACGTGAACTTGGGCCCCCGCCTCGATGTAGGCTGCGGCGATGATTTCGCCGATACCGGCTGCACCGCCTGAGATCAGTACGCGAAGATGTGGGTAAGGGGTGAGTCTTTCTATAACGCTCATGCGCGTTTACCTCCTGATTTCTTGTTGTTTTCAAGTACGGAGAGCAAGCGACCGAGTGAGTCAGCTGCTTGCATGATGTCGTCGGTAACCGCAGCGCGAGCTGCGGCGGGATCATATGCCTGAAGAGCTGCGACAATCCGTGTGTGCGCTTCCATCGAACGGCTGAGATGGGATTTGTCAGGTGCAACCAAAGCGAAGCAAGGGCCCATGTGCAGCCAGAAGTTTTCGACCGCTGCAACGGTCAGTCCGGCGCGAGCGACGGCGTAGATGCGGCGGTGGAAGGCGAAGTTCGTCCACAGATAACGAGGCACATCAGCGGTATCTGCTGCCTCCTTCATCTCTGCGTAAATACGATGAATGTCGTCGAGATCTTCGCGTTGTAGGTAAGTGATGCACTTTTCAGCAAGCAGACCCTCAAGGGCTACTCGGGCATCACGGATTTCCCGCAAACGCTCGACTGTCATGACTGGCACGCGTAGGCGGGCTGTGCCGGATACTTCGAAGGCGTTCTCGGCAGTGAGCCGGCTCAAGGCTTCACGTACTGGCATTGGACTGGAACCCAGGGCCTCTGCGAGGCCGCGAATTGTCAGCTTCTGTCCAGGTTCAAACCGACCGCTCATCAGCGCCTCACGTAGCTGGCGGTAGACCTGTTCTTGCAGGGTTTCCCGTGAAACCTGGCGCAACACCGGTAAAGCAATCGGGGCGTCGGTCATGATGATCAGTCCTATTGTGTTTTGTGAGATGAAATATGTGATCACAAAAATGCAATGTCAAGTGTTGATTTCAAACCAACTGGCGCTGGGATAAAGTGCAATGAGCTTTAGAGTCTGCGATCGGGCGCGAAGCGATGGGATAGACCGTTGGAGAAACCTGGTAAGGGCCGGGCAGGCGCAAGCCATTTGGGTGTGGATGTCCCTACCCGCTTTTTACACAGTCCTAAGGTGGCAAGACGCAGCGAGGCGCTTGGCTATCGCGCCTGGGTGCATCTCGACCCTTATTATTTGATCGGCTTAACGCATCAGCCAGCCACCTGCGACATCGATCACTTGGCCCGTAACAAATGCGCTGTCCGGGGCACTCAGGTAGCACGCAGCATCCGCGACTTCCCATGGTTGTCCCAGCCTTCGAAGCGGCGTATCTGCGATGACGGCGTCAGTTGCCGAAGCCGAAACAGTCCTAAGAAGGGGGGCTCGATGCGACCTGGTGCTAGTGCATTCGCTGTGATCCCGTATTCGCCGAGTTCGCCAGCCAGGTGCCGTGTCAATCCGATAATGGCTGCTTTCGTCGCGCTGTAGTGCGCTGCCACAATTGGTAAGAAGGCGCTGCCGGCCACGGAGGACATGCTGATAATGCGGCCAAAGCGGCGCTCAACCATCGATACAGACAGGAGACGTGACAGGTTGAACGCACCGTTGAGATTGACGTTCACAACCCTTTGCCATTCCGTAGAAGTCATTTGCCATATTGGGGCCGGTTTACCATCATGCTTGGGAGATATTCCAGCATTATCGATCAAGGTATCAATTGGTCCGATCGCCTCAGACAGGCGTGCACATGCCTTCTCACACTGGCCGAAATCGCCTACGTCTGCGGAATGCCAAGCAACATTGTATCCTTGAGCCTTAAGTGCTTTCCTTGCTCCTCTAAAGCTTTCGGATCGAGATCGAGCAGCGCCACACTGGCACCTTCCTCACAGTACCGCCTCGCTATAGCCGCTCCAATCCCGCCTGCAGCGCCTGAGATCAGTACAGCTACCTTTGTGTCTGCCCGGGATCATGGGGCTATCTCCAAAATTATCTTGCCAATGTGTTTGCTGCTCTCCATTAACTGGTGGGCTTGGGAAGCCTGAGCCAATGGGAAAGTTGAATGAAGGATGGGTAGGCAACGCCCTTCGCCCAGTAGTGGCCAGACTTGGGCCCGCGACCCTGATTGTCTTGATGCAGGTCGGTCAGGAGGGCGATGTGGACGAGCTTCTGGCAAAAATCCGGGATGAAATCAGAGCGCTGAAGCGGGTAGGGGTTTAGCCGTTCTTCGGCTTATACGAAAAAGCCACCTTGGCCCTTGCGGCTCAGGTGGCTTTTTTCATTTCATGCGCTTATTTGGTGCGAGAATTCGGAAAATTTGAAATTTGTTCGGTTTTCGCTGAAAAATAAGGGCCCGGACGATCAATCCCAGCTCAACGCCCCACCAGTCTGATACTCAATCACCCGCGTCTCAAAGAAGTTCTTCTCCTTCTTCAAGTCCATGATCTCGCTCATCCACGGGAACGGGTTGGTAGTCCCCGGGTACTCTTCCTTCAGACCAATCTGGGTCAAACGACGGTTGGCGATGAACTTGAGGTAGTCCTCCATCATCGCTGCGTTCATGCCCAGTACGCCGCGTGGCATGGTGTCGCGGGCGTATTCGATCTCCAGCTGGGTCCCTTGCAGGATCATCTGGGTCGCTTCTTCCTTCATCGCCGCATCCCACAGGTGCGGGTTCTCGATCTTGATCTGGTTGATCACGTCGATACCGAAGTTCAGGTGCATCGACTCGTCACGCAGGATGTACTGGAACTGCTCGGCAACGCCGGTCATCTTGTTGCGGCGGCCCATGGACAGGATCTGGGTGAAGCCGCAGTAGAAGAAGATGCCTTCCAGTACGCAGTAGTAGGCGATCAGGTTGCGCAGCAGCTCCTTGTCGGTTTCGACGGTGCCGGTGTTGAACTCCGGGTCGGAAATGGCGCGGGTGTACTTCAGGCCCCAGGCGGCTTTCTTCGCGACCGACGGGATCTCGTGGTACATGTTGAAGATCTCGCCTTCATCCATGCCCAGCGACTCGATGCAGTACTGGTAGGCGTGGGTATGGATCGCCTCCTCGAAGGCCTGGCGCAGAATGTACTGGCGGCACTCGGGGTTGGTGATCAGGCGGTACACGGCCAGGGCCAGGTTGTTGGCAACCAGCGAGTCGGCGGTGGAGAAGAAGCCCAGGTTGCGCATGACGATGCGGCGCTCGTCTTCGGTCAGGCCGTCCTGGCTCTTCCACAGGGCGATGTCGGCGGTCATGTTGACCTCTTGCGGCATCCAGTGGTTAGCGCAGCCGTCCAGGTACTTCTGCCAGGCCCAGTCGTACTTGAACGGTACCAGCTGGTTCAGGTCGGCGCGGCAGTTGATCATGCGCTTTTCATCAACCGCAACACGGGCCGAGGAGCCTTCCAGTTCGGCCAGGCCTTCGGCAACGTCGAGGGCGTCGAGGGCTGCCTTGGCACGTTTGACCGCGTCGGAGTCAGCAGCGGTGGCCGCACGGGCTTCCAGGGCGGCGGCACCGCCGGCGCTGTCGAGCTTGTCGAGGGTGGCGGCGGCAGCGGCCTGCGCAGGGTTGTTGCCTTTGGCGGCTACTTCGCCGTCTTCTTTGTCGAATTCGTCCCAGCTCAGCATGGTTTGGCTCCTGCTTGAGGGTTGCCCTGGGGCAACCGCTTGGATTTAAAGAATGTGATGCCTGACGCAAGGCCGTAACGGCGAATGGACAGCTCGAGAGGCTGACTCTCGTTTACATCTGAATGTGTTCTGGCTTGTACCTGGCCAGGCCTCGGGGAGGGGCCAGGACAATTGAATGGTGCTCTTTTCAGAGGGGGCGAAGTATATCGGATTTCGCCTTGGATCGGGGCGCGTCTCTTGCGGGCGAGGGTAACTTTTTCGACCGGAAATGCGTGCGTCCGTTCACCGGGTTTGTGTGGCTCGCTATGGGAAGGGAGTGTAGCGGCAAAACGCGGATGGCACTACATGTTGTGGCTTTTTATTTTTAAGGCACATTATGTGGTGTTGTCGCGATTTTTGTGGGAGCGGCCTTGTGTCGCGAACGGGCCGCAAAGCGGCCCCGCGAATCATGCGGCGAAGCTGCAATCTTGGGGGCGCTTCGCACCTCAATCGCGACACAGGGCCGCTCCCACAGTGACCGCGTTTTGTGAGAAGTCCTGTTCTTTTGCCGAGCCGCGTGAGCGCTGGTCAAAGGGCAAGGTTTCTCCGGGGTGCAGATACAAAAATGCCGCGCGGGGCACCCAAGGGCACCCCGTGCGGCATTCAGGCCTTACTGGCAGGCTTCGCAGTCTGGCTCGTCGATCGCGCAGGCCTTCGGCACTGGCGCTGGGCCTGCTGCCTGGACCGGGGCGCTGTCGCCACCGCTGGAAACGGCATTGAGCTTGCCGGTGTTGATGGTCGACTTCTCGGTGCTGGTCGCGGCCAGGGCACGGAGGTAGTAGGTGGTTTTCAGGCCACGGTACCAGGCCATGCGGTAGGTCACGTCCAGCTTCTTGCCCGAGGCGCCGGCAATGTACAGGTTCAGCGATTGCGCCTGGTCGATCCACTTCTGACGACGCGAGGCCGCATCGACAATCCACTTGGTTTCGACTTCGAACGCGGTGGCGTACAGGTCTTTGAGCTCTTGCGGAATACGCTCGATCTGCTGCACCGAACCGTCGTAGTACTTCAGGTCGTTGATCATGACCGAGTCCCACAGGCCGCGGGCTTTCAGGTCGCGCACCAGGTACGGGTTGATCACGGTGAATTCGCCCGACAGGTTGGATTTCACGTACAGATTCTGGTAAGTCGGCTCGATCGACTGCGACACGCCGGTGATGTTGGCAATGGTTGCAGTTGGCGCGATGGCCATGATGTTCGAGTTACGGATACCTTTCTTGACGCGCTCGCGCACCGGGGCCCAGTCCAGCGACTCTTCCAGGTTGACGTCGATGTACTTCTGGCCACGGGCCTCGATCAGGATCTGTTGCGAATCCAGTGGCAGGATGCCCTTGGACCACAGCGAGCCCTGGAAGGTCTCGTAGGCGCCACGCTCGTCGGCCAGGTCGCACGAAGCCTGGATGGCGAAGTAGCTGACCGCTTCCATCGACTTGTCGGCGAACTCGACAGCCGCGTCGGAGCCGTACGGGATGTGCTGCAGGTACAGCGCATCCTGGAAGCCCATGATGCCCAGGCCGACCGGGCGGTGCTTGAAGTTCGAGTTACGCGCTTGCGGCACCGAGTAGTAGTTGATGTCGATCACGTTGTCGAGCATGCGCACGGCGGTGTTCACGGTGCGTTGCAGCTTGGCGGTGTCCAGCTTGCCATCATTGATGTGGTTCGGCAGGTTGATCGAGCCCAGGTTGCAGACCGCGATCTCGTCCTTGTTGGTGTTCAGGGTGATCTCGGTGCACAGGTTCGAGCTGTGGACCACGCCCACGTGCTGCTGCGGCGAACGCAGGTTGCACGGGTCCTTGAAGGTCAGCCATGGGTGGCCGGTCTCGAACAGCATCGACAGCATCTTGCGCCACAGGTCTTTGGCCTGGATGGTCTTGAACACCTTGATCTTGTTGTACTCGGTCAGGGCTTCGTAATACTCGTAGCGCTCTTCGAAGGCCTTGCCGGTCAGGTCGTGCAGGTCGGGCACTTCCGATGGCGAGAACAGGGTCCACTTGCCGTCATCGAAGACACGCTTCATGAACAGGTCAGGGATCCAGTTGGCGGTGTTCATGTCGTGGGTACGACGGCGGTCATCACCGGTGTTCTTGCGCAGCTCGATGAATTCTTCGATGTCCAGGTGCCAGGTTTCCAGGTAGGCACACACGGCGCCTTTGCGCTTGCCACCCTGGTTCACGGCAACGGCCGTGTCGTTGACCACTTTCAGGAACGGCACCACGCCCTGGGACTTGCCATTGGTGCCCTTGATGTACGAGCCCAGTGCACGGACCGGGGTCCAGTCGTTGCCCAGGCCACCGGCGAATTTCGACAGCATGGCGTTGTCGTGGATCGCGTGGTAGATGCCCGACAGGTCGTCTGGCACGGTGGTCAGGTAGCAGCTGGACAGCTGCGGGCGCAGGGTACCGGCGTTGAACAGGGTCGGGGTCGAGGCCATGTAGTCGAACGACGACAACAGGTTGTAGAACTCGATCGCACGAGCTTCCTTGTCTTTCTCTTCCAGCGCCAGGCCCATGGCCACACGCATGAAGAACACCTGGGGCAGCTCGAAGCGCACGCCGTCCTTGTGGATGAAGTAGCGGTCGTACAGGGTTTGCAGGCCCAGGTAGGTGAACTGCTGGTCGCGCTCGTGGTCGATGGCCTTGCCCAGACGCTCCAGGTCGTAGCCTTTCAGGGCAGGGTCCAGCAGCTCGAATTCGACGCCTTTCTCGACATAGGCCGGCAGCGCCTTGGCGTACAGGTCGGCCATTTCGTGGTGGGTGGCGCTTTCGGCGACGTTCAGGAAGCCCAGGCCTTCGGCGCGCAGGGTGTCCATCAGCAGGCGGGCAGTGACGAACGAGTAGTTCGGCTCGCGCTCTACCAGGGTACGGGCAGTCATCACCAGGGCGGTGTTGACGTCCTTGATGGCTACGCCGTCGTAGAGGTTCTTCAGGGTTTCGCGCTGGATCAGGTCGCCATCGACTTCGGCCAGGCCTTCGCAGGCTTCGCTGATGATGGTGTTCAGGCGGGCCATGTCCAGTGGTGCCAGGCTGTCGTCGGCCAAGGTAATACGGATGCTCGGGTGTGGCTCGACCACGGCGTCGTTGTTGGCGCGGGTCGCACGCTCCTTGGCACGCTGGTCGCGGTAGATCACGTAGTCGCGGGCGACTTTCTGCTCGCCGGCGCGCATCAGGGCCAGCTCGACCTGGTCCTGGATTTCTTCGATGTGGATGGTGCCACCCGATGGCATGCGACGCTTGAACGTGGCGGTAACCTGCTCGGTCAGGCGCGCGACGGTGTCGTGGATGCGCGACGAGGCGGCGGCGGTGCCGCCTTCAACTGCGAGGAACGCCTTGGTGATGGCAACGGTGATCTTGTCGTCGGTGTACGGGACGACAGTGCCGTTACGCTTGATCACGCGCAGTTGGCCAGGGGCGGTAGCAGCCAGATCCTGCTGGGAATCTGCGGCCTGCGGCACCTTGGCCTGCGGGTTCTCGCGAGTTGTGTCGGTTTGCATGGGTGGGTGTCTCCACAGTTTCTATATTGTACAGGCGCCTTTTGAGCGCCCACCGTTCCGTCCACTTGCTCGATAACCTCACGGGGATGCGCACTGCATGCACACCCGCCCGCGCGGGCGTACCGACTTCGGGACAGACTCAGGAATAAGGGGCAATGGCTTGCCGCTCCCTGGCCGAAGTCAAAGGTTCTGGGCTGGGCCCAAAAACTGTTGCTGATGAGTGCCAGGCTGGCCTGCAACACCCATGCCCGAACAAGGCCCTGGGTGGGCTTGCCTCGGTCGCCTCCGCAGGAGCGGTTTGGCTGCTGAAATCACTTGAAGTTCCAACCCGAAGATCGTTTGATCTAGCGGGTTGACTTTTGTGTGTGATTTTGCACGAACCCCTATATCTAGTGGTTCGCTGCGATCGGGATACAAGATAATGCGGTATTGGGGTGTTTGCAAGGCGAGCGTCTGTGGATAACGTGTGGGTACTTTGTGGGTGAAAGGTGAGTATTCGCTGTAGGCCTTGTGCCAAGTGGTTTGCAGTATTTTTCGGCCGTTCGCCGCCCCGTCGCAGTTTTTGCGGGCGCGCACCCTACCACAAAAAACGCTCGAGCCAAGGGGGGCAGGTGCGTGGCTGTTGCGGGTTGCTGCCTGTCAGATCGAGCACCGTGCTGGCCCCGCTCGATTTCATGGACAGCAAAGATCTACAGTCATACGCTCAAAGGCCAAGATTGCGATCCAGAGAATAAAAAGGCCAAAGCCATGGACCAGACCCAACCCCGCATTCTGATCGTCGAGGACGACCCGCGCCTGGCCGAGCTGACCGCCGAATACCTGCAGGCCAACGGCTTCGAGGTCGCGGTCGAGGGCGATGGCGCGCGTGCCGTGCGTCGGATCGTCGACAGCCAACCTGATCTGGTCATTCTCGACCTGATGCTGCCGGGCGAGGACGGCTTGAGCATCTGCCGCCGGGCGCGCAACCAGTACCCTGGGCCGATCCTGATGCTCACCGCACGCAGCGACGAACTCGACCAGATCCACGGGTTGGACCTGGGCGCCGACGACTATGTCTGCAAGCCGGTGCGCCCGCGCCTGCTGTTGGCGCGTATCCAGGCCTTGCTGCGCCGTAGCGAAGCCCTGGACAGCAAGCGCCAGGACCTGGCGTTCGGTGCCCTGCACATCGACAACCGGCTGCGCGAGGCGCGCCTGGGTGAGCAACTGATCGAACTGACCGGCGCCGAATTCGACTTGCTCTGGCTGCTGGCCAGCAATGCCGGGCGGGTGCTTAGCCGCGAACAGATCTTCACTGCGCTGCGTGGTGTTGGCTACGACGGCCAGGACCGTTCCATCGACATCCGCATTTCCAGGATCCGCCCCAAGATCGGCGATGACCCGCTGCAGCCGCGGCTGATCAAGACCCTGCGCAGCAAGGGCTACCT
This sequence comes from Pseudomonas sp. PARCl1, assembly GCF_947311875.1. Classification (NCBI taxonomy): domain Bacteria; kingdom Pseudomonadati; phylum Pseudomonadota; class Gammaproteobacteria; order Pseudomonadales; family Pseudomonadaceae; genus Pseudomonas; species Pseudomonas sp. PARCl1. The sequence continues at coordinate 7,979 of NZ_CAMZMX010000042.1, read as the reverse complement.
GTTCGTCGGCGAGGCGCCATGAACAATTCGATTTTCCTGCGCATCTATGGCGGCATGCTGGCGGTGCTGGTACTGGTGGCGCTGCTGGGCGTGCTCAGCCTGCACCTGGTCAACGAGGTGCTCGCCGCCCAGCACCGTGAGCGCCTGGCGCAAGGCACCTTCAGCCTGATGGCGGACAACCTGGCGGTGCAGAACGCAACCGAACGCAAGCGCTCGCTGTTGATCTGGGAGCGCCTGCTCGGCGTGCCACTGGCGCTGCAGCCGATGAGCGCCCGCCGGCTTGATGGCACCCAGCGTGCGCGCCTGGCCCGTGGCCTGGTGGTGGTGGAAAAAACCGGCCCGCATGCGGCACAGGTGCTGCGCAAGGTTGGCCAGGAAGACCTGATGCTGGTGGCGCAGATCAACCAGATCAGCGAGCAGTTGGCACGCGCGACGCTTTATCTGCTGGCCGATGAGCTGGTGCGCTACCCGGTCACCGAACAACAGCAGCGCCTGGCCCAGTTGACGCAGGAAAAAGGCTTCGGCTTTGGCGTTGCATTGCAACGGATCGAGCGCGTCAGCCTGGACGATGACCAGCGGCACAGGGTCGAGGAGGGCGACACGGTGATGGCGCTGGGCAAGGATGGCGATTCGATCCGGGTGTTCGCCGGGTTGACCGGCTCGCCCTGGGTGCTGGAGATCGGCCCGCTGTACCAGCTCAACCCGTATCCGCCGCAGTTGCTGGTCCTGATCGCGTTTCTGGGCCTGTGCCTGATCGGTCTGGTGGTCTACTTGCTGGTCCGCCAGTTGGAGCGCCGCGTGTCGGGCCTGGAAGTTGCCGCCACACGCATCGCCCAGGGCAGCCTGGACACGCGCGTACCGGCTGGCGACACCGACTCGGTAGGGCGCCTGGCCGCTGCATTCAATGGCATGGCCGAGCACTTGCAGCGTTCGCTGACCATGCAGCGTGAGCTGGTGCGCGCGGTATCCCACGAGTTGCGCACGCCGGTGGCGCGCCTGCGCTTTGGCCTGGAGATGATCGAAAGTGCCAGCACCGAGCAGGCGCGCGCCAAGCACCTGGCTGGCATGGACGGCGACATCCAGGACCTCGACAAGCTGGTCGACGAAATGCTCACTTACGCGCGCCTGGAGCAAGGCGCGCCGGCCTTGCAGTTCCAGCGCATTGACATCGATGCCTTGCTCGACCGGGTGATCGACGAGTTGGCGCCGCTGCGTGCCGATGTGCGCGTCGAGCGGGGTGAGTGCCAGGGGGCCGATGCCGATGGCGCCTGGGTCGAGGCGGAGCCGCGCTACCTGCACCGGGCGCTGCAGAACCTGGTCGGCAATGCCATGCGCCACGCCGAGTCGCAGGTACGCCTGAGCTACCAGCTGGGGCAGCAACGCTGCCGCATCGATGTGGAAGACGATGGCCCAGGGATCCCGGAGGGGGTATGGGACCGCATTTTCACGCCGTTCACCCGACTGGACGACAGCCGCACCCGCGCCTCGGGCGGGCATGGCCTGGGCCTTTCGATTGTGCGGCGGATCATCTACTGGCATGCCGGGCGAGCCACGGTAGGGCGCAGTGCGACGTTGGGGGGCGCCTGCTTCAGCCTGAACTGGCCGCGCCAGCAGGCACCGCTGTAGGCGTCAGACGCTCACCAGGCTAAGCAGATGGCCGTTTTGCAGGCTGAACTGGCCGTGCAGCTCTGCCCCGCGTTGCCACTGTGGCGACAGGTCGGTGAGCAGGCGCAGGCGCGCCAGCCCCTCGCCAGACCAGTCGAGCACTTCGGCGTGCTCGAAGTAGAAACGCTGGCGGGTCAGGGGGTAGAGGGTCTTGAACAGGCTTTCCTTCAGCGAGAAGGTCAGGGTGACCGTCAGCTCAAGCTGAGCGCGGTCCAGGCGCTCCAGCTCGGCCGGGGTGAGAATTTCGCCCATCAAGCGCTCGGCGCGTTCGTCATCGAGCAGGGCTTCCTGATCCAGGCCCAGGCCCTGGCAGCTGTGGGCGCCAGCGACCGCCGCGGCGGCCCAGCCTTGGCCATGGGTGATCGAGCCATGAATGCCGGCGGGCCAGATGGGCGAGCGGTCGTCATGGGTGCCAGGCACGTAGTTGCGACCGTCCAGGCGCTGCAGCGCGGCCCGTGCGCATGCACGGCCGGCCAGGTACTCGGCCTGGCGCTTGGGCACCGAGCGCAGCAGGCTGGCGCTTGGCACTACCCCCGCGCGCTGGAAGTCGTCGGCCCCCAGCTGGGCGGGGTCGAAGGCGCAACTGACCAGCACCGCACCGGGTAATGGGCGGGGCAGGGGCCAGTGGTACTGAAGTGGGGCGCAGCAGGCGGGGAGCGTGTTCATGGCGGCTATTGTGCCAGCCGCGGCGACGGTGTGGGAGATGCAATAGCCGAGGCTGCCGTGCAGCCCATCGCCTGCAAGCCTGCAGGCCCGAAGATCTATGCCGTGCCTGTGGAAGCTGGCTTGCCGACGATGGGCCGCAAAGCGGGCCGTACAATCGCTATTTGAATACTTTCTTGAAAAACGCCTGCATATCCGCCCAGGAGCTTTCATCCGCGGCCTTGTTATAACCAATGTCCGGCCCGCCATGCTCGCCATGGCTCAAGCGGTCTGCATCCGGGTTGGTGAAGCCGTGCTTGGCCCCTTCGATGCTGACGAACTGATAGTTCACCTTGGCCGCCTCCATCTCGGCCTTGAAAGCCTCGACCTGTTGCGGCGTGACCATGCTGTCGGCCGCGCCGTGCTCGACCAGGATATCCGCGCGTACCACGCCCGGTTTGGCCGGGGTAGCGGTAGCCAGTGCGCCATGGAAGCTCACTACGCCGTCGAGTTTCTCGCCACGGCGCGCAGCATCCAGCACCACCTTGCCGCCGAAGCAGTAGCCGACCGCACCCAGCTCGTGCTTGTTGGTGTTCGGTTGCAGTTTCAGCAGCTCAAGGCCCGCATCGAAGCGCCTGGCTGCGGCGGCAGGGTCTTTCAGTGCGGCCGCCATGAACGCCTGGGCATCCTGCGGGTGCTCGGTGTGCTTGCCGTCGCCGTACATGTCGATGGCCAGGGCGTTATAGCCCAGCGCTGCCAGGTCACGGGCGCGGCGCTTGGCATAATCGTTCAGCCCCCACCATTCATGCACCACGACAATGCCTGGGCGCTTGCCCTCGACGGCGTCGTCGTATGCGTAGTAGCCGACCAGCCGGTTGCCGTCGGCGTCCTGGTAAGGAATTTCGCGGGTTTGTACTGCCGCTTGGGCAAGGGCAGCGCTGCACATCAGGGTCAGGGCCAGCAGGACACGCATGGGTACTACTCCTTGTTCGGCAATCGGGTCGTTCAGCCGAGGTTCAGTCAGGGTTCAGTCGCGGTTCAGGGTGCCCTGCTTACTCTAGCTTCCAGACCGAAACAACGCACCCAACTGGAGTAACCTGCCATGAAAACCTTCAATAGCCTGCTTGCCGCCATGGCCGTCTGCGCCGCTGGCCTCACCACCGCTCAGGCTGCCGATGACAACTTCGCCAGCTTCACCTACGGCCAGACCAGCGACAAGGTTCGCAAGTCCGGCCTGTTGCAGCGCAACACCGACAACCTCAACACCGACGGCATCATCGGCAAGGATGACACCTGGGGTGTGCGTGTGGGCAAGATCAACGACCAAGGCCGTTACTACATGACCTATGACAACGTCTCGGGCGATCACAGCGGCCTGAAACTGCGTCAGGAAAACCTGCTGGGCAGTTATGACCTGTTCCTGCCGGTGGGCGATACCACCAAACTGTTTGGCGGTGGCAGCCTGGGCATGACCAAGCTCACCCAGGACTCGCCAGGCGCCCGCCGCGATACCGACTACGGTTATGCCTACGGGCTGCAGGCCGGGGTGATCCAGGACATCACCGACAAGGCTTCGGTCGAGCTGGGCTACCGTTACCTGCGCACCAATGCGGCAACCGAGGTGGGCGCGCATGGCGGGCCGAAGGATGGCACCCTGCGCCTGAGCAGCAGTGCGCAGACTTACCTGGCGGCCTCCTACAAGTTCTGACGGCCTGCCGGGTTATCCTGTACCGGCCTCTTCGCGGCTGAAGCCGCTGCCACAGGGATCGCACAGTCCAGCAAACCTGTGTGCTCCCTGTGAGAGCGGCTTTAGCCGCGAAGAGGCCGGTACAGGCAATAGATGAAAAGGAGCTGCATATGAAACTGCTGGTGGTCGAGGACGAAGCCCTGCTTCGCCATCACCTCTACACCCGCCTGGGCGAAAGCGGCCACGTGGTCGAGGCGGTCGCCGATGCCGAGGAGGCGCTGTACCAGGCCGGGCAGTACCACTTCGACCTGGCCATCATCGACCTGGGCTTGCCCGGTATCAGTGGCCTGGAGCTGATCACGCGCCTGCGCAGCCAGGACAAGACCTTCCCCATCCTCATCCTCACGGCCCGTGGCAACTGGCAGGACAAGGTCGAAGGCCTGGCCGCAGGCGCCGACGACTACCTGGTCAAACCCTTCCAGTTCGAAGAGCTCGAAGCCCGCCTGAATGCGCTGCTGCGCCGCTCCAGCGGCTTCACCCAGTCGACCATCGCTGCCGGCCCGCTGGTGCTCGACCTCAACCGCAAGCAGGCCAGCCTCGATGCGCAGGCGTTGGCGCTCACGGCTTATGAGTACCGCATCCTCGAATACCTCATGCGCCATCATCAGCAAGTGGTGGCCAAGGACCGCCTGATGGAGCAACTGTACCCAGGCGATGAGGAGCGTGACCCGAATGTCATCGAAGTGCTGGTCGGCCGCCTGCGCCGCAAGCTGGAAGGCGAGCAGGGGTTCAAACCCATCGATACCGTACGTGGCCTGGGCTACCTGTTCACCGAGCGCTGCCGATGATTCGTTCCCTGCGCGTGCGCCTGATGCTGGCCGCCGCCGTGCTGGCGCTGCTGTTCATGCTGGGGTTGCTGCCCGCGTTGCAGAAGGCGTTCAGCCTGGCCCTGCAGGAGTCGATCGAGCAGCGCCTGGCCTCGGACGTGACCACGCTGATATCGGCCGCGCGCATCGAAGGCGGCCACTTGCAGATGCCCGAACTGCTGCCGGACGAGCGTTACAACCTGCCGTACACCGGCCTGCTCGGGTATATCTTCGACCGCGATGGCCAGCTGGTCTGGCAGTCGCGCGCCACCGCCGACCGGCACATCAACTACCTGCCGCGCTATGACGGGCGCGGCAACGAATTTGCACGCATCCACCAGGCCGATGGTGAAGAGTTCTTTGTCTACGACGTCGAGATCAAGCTGCTGGGTGGCCAGAGCGCAGCCTACAGCATTGTCGCCCTGCAGCCGGTGAGCGAGTACAAGGCCACCCTCGACGGCCTGCGCGAAAAGCTCTACCTGGGCTTCGGCGCCGCCTTGCTGGCGCTGCTGGTGTTGCTGTGGGCCGGCTTGACCTGGGGCTTGCGCTCGCTGCGCCGGCTCAGCCACGAACTGGATGAGGTGGAAGCAGGGGCGCGCGATGGTCTGAGCGGCGAGCACCCCCGCGAGCTGCTGCGCCTGACCCGCTCGCTCAACCGTTTGCTGCGCAGTGAACGCGAGCAGCGTACGCGCTACCGGGATTCGCTGGACGACCTAGCACACAGCCTGAAAACCCCGCTGGCGGTGTTGCAGGGGGTGGGCGAAAGCCTGCAGCAGCGCAGTGGCGAACGCGAACAGGCGCGGGTGCTGCAAAGCCAGATCGAACGCATGAGCCAGCAGATCGACTACCAGCTGCAGCGGGCCAGCCTGCGCAAGAGCGGCCTGGTGCGCCACAGTGTGCCGCTACGGCCTGTGCTCGACAGCCTGTGCAGCACGTTGGCCAAGGTATACCGGGACAAACGCGTGGAGGTGCAACGGGTGTTACCCGGGGCGGCCCAGGTGCCGATGGAGCAGGGCGCCTTGCTGGAGATGCTCGGCAACCTGCTGGAAAACGCCTATCGGCTGAGCCTTGGCCAAGTGCGCGTAAGCCTTGAGCAAGTGCCAGGGCGCCTGAGCTTGTGCATCGAAGACGACGGGCCGGGCGTACCGGTCGACCAGCGCGAGCGCATCCTCGAGCGCGGTGAGCGGCTGGACAGCCAGCACCCGGGGCAGGGCATCGGTCTGGCGGTGGTCAAGGATATCGTCGACAGCTATGACGCCGTGCTCAGCCTGGGGGACTCACCACTGGGTGGGGCTGCGTTCAGGATTACCTTCAACCTCGATTGATTCGGCCCGGGTGGGCGGATTCCCGCCAACATGCCTGTACAAAACCCGCCACCGGGCGGAAATCCGCCAGCTTTCCTCACCTTTATCGCCCCGTCGTTGGGCATTAATCCTTGGTACACAAGGCATTTGCACCCTTGCTGGGCACTTTGGCACCACCCTTGCTATTGATCTACGCAGAGGCCTGCCCAGGCAGCTCGAACACAACGACAAATCCCTCCAGGTGCAGGAGGGTTAGCGATTCAGGTGCCCCATCACCCTGGGAAGGGTGAGCCGGCACACTTGAGGAAAATTAGCCATGACGACACGTCAGCCGCTTTACAAATCCCTGTATGTCCAGGTGTTGGTCGCCATCACCATCGGCATCCTGCTCGGCCACTTCTACCCGGAAACGGGCGTCGCGCTCAAACCCTTCGGTGACGGTTTCGTCAAACTGATCAAGATGGTCATCGCCCCGATCATCTTCTGTACCGTGGTCAGCGGCATCGCCGGCATGCAGAGCATGAAGTCGGTCGGCAAGACTGGCGGCTACGCGCTGCTGTACTTTGAAATCGTCTCCACCATCGCCTTGATCATTGGCCTCATCGTCGTCAACGTGGTCAAGCCAGGCGCTGGCATGCACATCGACGTCAGCACCCTGAACGCCAGCAGTGTGGCTGCCTATGCCGCCGCCGGCGCGCAGCAGACCACGGTCGGCTTCCTGCTCAACGTCATCCCCAACACCGTGGTCGGTGCATTCGCCAACGGCGATATCCTGCAAGTGCTGATGTTCTCGGTCCTGTTCGGCTTCGCCCTGCACCGCCTGGGTAGCTACGGCAAGCCGCTGCTGGACATGATCGACCGCTTCGCCCATGTCATGTTCAACATCATCAACATGATCATGAAGCTGGCCCCGCTTGGCGCCTTCGGTGCCATGGCCTTCACCATCGGCCAGTACGGCGTGGGTTCGCTGGTGCAACTGGGCTACCTGATGGCCTGCTTCTACATCACCTGCCTGTTGTTCGTGTTGGTGGTGCTGGGCGGTATCTGCCGCGCCCACGGCTTCAGCGTGCTGAAACTGATCCGCTACATCCGTGAAGAGCTGATGATCGTACTGGGCACCTCCTCGTCGGAATCGGCCCTGCCGCGCATGCTGGCCAAGATGGAACGCCTGGGTGCCAAGAAGTCCGTGGTTGGCCTGGTGATCCCGACCGGTTACTCGTTCAACCTCGACGGCACCTCGATCTACCTGACCATGGCAGCGGTCTTCATTGCCCAGGCCACCGACACCACCATGGACATCACCCACCAGATCACCTTGCTGTTGGTGCTGCTGGTGGCTTCCAAGGGTGCTGCCGGCGTCACCGGCTCGGGCTTCATCGTGCTGGCTGCCACCCTGTCGGCGGTGGGCCACCTGCCGGTTGCCGGCCTGGCGCTGATCCTCGGTATTGACCGCTTCATGTCCGAAGCCCGCGCCCTGACCAACCTGGTCGGCAACGCCGTTGCCACCGTGGTCGTGGCCAAGTGGGTCAAGGAAATGGACAACGACAAGCTGGCCTCGGAGCTGGCGTCCGGCGGTACACCGCTGGTTGATACCCGCCCAACCGACGACCTGGGTGTAGCTGAAGGCCCAGCTCGTTGATAGCGGCTTGAAATGCAAAAAGGCGACCTCGGGTCGCCTTTTTCATGCCTGCACGGTCCTTGTAGGAGCGGGCTTGCCCGCGAAGCAGGCGACGCGGTGTCTGGCACCGGCTGCGCCGGTGTTCGCGGGCAAGCCCGCTCCTACAATGTGAACTGCGCCCCTGACGTTGGACAAAA
>NZ_CAMZMX010000041.1:0-48473 GCF_947311875.1 Pseudomonas sp. PARCl1 | reverse complement strand
TTTGATACGGCCAAGCTTTTCAGCTCTGAACACCTCAGAAAAGCTTGACCGCCAACAGAGTATCTACGTTTGTTTCGGGCCAGTAACGCCTGTGACAGGCGCGCGCGGCCGCCTCGTTTGTACGGCGCGATATTGAGGCATGCGCCAAGGCGTTCGCGCGCAAATCCCACAGGAATAATTGGCCCGAAACAAACGTAGGAGCGAGCGCAGCTCGCGATGCGCCGCGCGGGCGGCGCTCGCTCTAACAGGCGCTGCATACCTTGTGGCAAACACCTGTCAGCCCTGATGCGATCCCCGTGGGAGATGGCTTGCCAGCGATAGGGCCGGTACAGGCATCAATAACCTTCAGGCCTTGCGCGGGTTAAGAATCACCAGGGCCAAAACCCCCGCCACAATCCCCCAGAACGCCGACCCGATCGAGAACAGGGTCAGCCCCGACGCCGTCACCATGAAGGTAATCACTGCAGCCTCACGCTCGCGCGCTTCGCTCATGGCAACCGTCAGCCCGTTCATGATCGAGCCAAACAGCGCCAGCGCCGCAATCGACAGCACCAGCTCTTTCGGCAACGCGGCAAACAGCGCTGCCAGGGTCGCCCCGAATACCCCGGCGATGCCGTAGAAAATCCCGCACCACACCGCTGCGGTGTAGCGTTTGCTGGGGTCTTCATGGGCATGCGGCCCAGTGCAGATGGCCGCGCTGATCGCCGCCAGGTTGACCCCGTGCGAGCCAAACGGCGCCAGCAGCAGCGAGGCAAAACCGGTAGCCGAGATCAGGGGCGAGGCCGGTACCTGGTAGCCGTCGGCGCGCAGCACGGCCACGCCAGGCATGTTCTGCGAAGTCATGGCCACCACGAACAGCGGAATGCCGATGCTGATGGTGGCGGCCAGCGAGAAGCTCGGCGTGGTCCACACCGGCTTGGCCACTTCCAGGTGGAAGCCGCTGAAGTCCAGCAGGCCCAGCGCGCCCGACAGTGCGGTACCCACCAGCAAGGCCGCCAGCACGCAGTAGCGCGGCGACAGCCGCTTGACCAGCAGGTAGCTGAAGAACATGCCCAACACCAGCAGGGTACGGTGCTGCGCCGCCACGAAAATTTCGCTGCCGATCTTGAACAGGATGCCCGCCAGCAACGCCGAAGCCAGCGACGCCGGAATGCGTTTGACCAGGCGCTCGAAGCTGCCGGTCAGCCCGCACACCAGCACCAGCACCGCACAGGTGATGTAGGCGCCAATGGCCTCGCCGTAGCTGACCCCGCCCAGGCTGGTGATCAGCAGCGCTGCGCCGGGGGTGGACCAGGCAATGGTGATGGGGGTGCGGTAGCGCAATGACAGGCCGATGCTGCACACCGCCATGCCAATCGACAGCGCCCAGATCCACGACGAGATCTGCGCAGTGGTCAGCCCGGCCGCCTGGCCGGCCTGGAACATCAGCACCAGCGAGCTGGTATAACCGGTGAGCATGGCGATGAAGCCGGCGACCACCGCCGACGGGGCGCTGTCTGCCAGGGGCCGCAGGCGTGCGGAAGTGGCATTGGTCATGAACAAAGTCCTTGTAAAGGTGTAAGCAGTTTTTTCAGACTACAGCCAGCAAGGTGGATCCTTGCCATACAGCGGCCATTGCTTTTAGCCGTACAGTCGCCAACTATTGGGCGCAATTGCAAAACTGCTTTGCAGGGAGGGGCGATGTACAAGGTTTATGGCGACTACCAGTCGGGTAACTGCTACAAGGTCAAGTTGATGTTGAGCCTGCTGGGCCGGCCGTACGAATGGCACCCGGTGGACATTCTCAGGGGCGAGACCGAAACGCCGGCGTTTCTGGCGATGAACCCCAATGGCAAGGTGCCGGTGCTGGAGCTGGAAGACGGCACTTACCTGTGGGAGTCCAACGCCATTCTCAATTTCCTGGCCGATGGCAGTACATTCCTGCCCAGCGAGCCGCGCCTGCGCACCCAGGTGTTGCAGTGGCAGTTCTTCGAGCAGTACAGCCACGAGCCGTACATTGCCGTGGCGCGTTTTATCCAGTTTTACCTGGGGCTGCCAGATGAGCGTATGGAGGAATACAAAAAGCTGCACAAGGGCGGCTACAAGGCCTTGAGGGTGATGGAACGCCAGCTGCAGATGACCCCGTACCTGGTCGGTGAGCAGTATTCGATTGCCGATGTGGCGTTGTATGCCTACACCCATGTGGCCCATCAGGGCGGGTTCGACCTGGCCGATTACCCTGCCGTTCGCGCCTGGCTGGCGCGGGTTGCCAGCCACCCAGGGCATGTGCCGATGGTGGGTTGACCGCTAACCTGTACCGGCCCCATCGCTGGCAAGCCAGCTCTCACAATCAATATGTTAGGTATTGTTGTGTGGGAGATTCTATGGTTCCTGGCAAGGGTAGCCGGAGCATCTTCAGCGCCTGTGAGATCGAGCGCCGCCCGCGCGGCGCATCGCGAGCTGCGCTCGCTCCTACGTTTGTTTCGGGCCAGTAACGCCTGTGACAGGCGCGCGCGGCCGCCTTGTTTGTACGGCGCGATATTGAGGCATGCACCAAGGCGTTCGCGCGCAAATCCCACAGGAATAATTGGCCCGAAACAAACGTAGGAGCGAGCGCAGCTCGCGATTGCGCCGCGCGGGCGGCGCTCGCTCTAACAGGCGCTGCATACCTTGTGGCAAACACCTGTCAGCCCTGACGCGATCCCTGTGGCAGCTGGCTTGCCGGCGACAGGGCCAGTACAGGAAAGCTGAAACCTGTCAGGCCGAAGCAAACCGCTCATCCAGGTAGGCAATGATGGCCTTGGACTCATACATCCAGGTCACCTTGCCCGCTTCTTCAATGCGCAGGCACGGCACTTTCACCCGGCCGCCACCTTCTTGCAGGGCCTGGCGGTGCGCCGAGTCGTTCTTGGCATCACGCAGCGCCACCGGTACGTTCAGGCGGTGAAGGGTGCGGCGGGTCTTGACGCAGAACGGGCAGGCATGGAACTGGTACAGCGCCAGGCCCTTGGCCGCCTGGTCGACGCGGGCCTGGGCGGCGGCGTCGCGCTTGCGCTTGGCCGGGCGGCTGATCCAGTCTGCAAACACGATGACTTGGCCGAGGCCAACCCGCAGGGCTTTGACGATCATGGGCAACTCCTGAAATGCAAAAGCCGACCTGCAAGGGTCGGCTCGGGGTCTGCAGCCAATTACTTGATCAGGCTGAGGAACTCGCTGCGGGTGGCGGCGTTGTCGCGGAATTCGCCCAGCATCACCGAGGTGATCATGGTCGAGTTCTGTTTTTCCACACCGCGCATCATCATGCACATGTGCTTGGCTTCGATCACCACGGCCACGCCGGCGGCACCGGTAACCTGCAGGATGGCCTCGGCCACCTGGCGGCTGAGGTTTTCCTGAATTTGCAGGCGGCGGGCGAACATGTCGACGATGCGCGCGACCTTCGACAGGCCCAGCACCTTGCCTTTGGGCAGGTAGGCCACGTGCGCCTTGCCGATGAACGGCAGCATGTGGTGTTCGCACATCGAATACAGCTCGATGTCCCGGACCAGTACCATTTCGCTGTTGTCAGAGCTGAACAACGCGTTGTTGGTCACTTCTTCCAGTGTTTGCTCATAACCGCGGCAAAGGTACTTCATCGCCTTTGCAGCCCGCTTGGGCGTGTCGAGCAGGCCCTCGCGGGAGACGTCCTCGCCAAGCTGGCTGAGGATCTCGGTGTAGTTCTGTTCCAGGGACATGGATCTACCTTGGGAAAAAATCGCAAAAACGAAGGTTACGGCGGCGCGCGCGGCGCTGCAAGCGCGGCGTTACTCGTCGCGGCCTTCGAGCATGGTTCGCTTGAGCATCACATACACGGCACCGGTGCCGCCGTGGCGGGCACTGCACGAGGCAAAGCCAAGCACCTGCGGGTGCTGGCGCAGCCAGGTGTTGACGTGGCTTTTGATCATCGGCCGCTTGCCGTCCAGGCGCGCAGCCTTGCCATGGGTCACGCGCACGCAGCGCACTTCCAGCTTGGTGGCTTCGGCGATGAAGGCCCACAAGGTTTCGCGGGCCTTCTCCACGGTCATGCCATGCAGGTCGAGGCTGCCCTCGAACGGGATCTGCCCCAGTTTCAGCTTGCGCAGCTGGGTTTCCTGCACGCCGTCGCGGCGCCACATCAGTTCGTCTTCGGCGCCCACGTCGATCACGAACTGGTCAGACATACCGTCGATGACCAGCGCCTTGTCACTGCGAACGGTCGCCGCCTGGCGCAGGCCGGCCAGCTGCTGGCGGTCTGCCTTGGGCTTGCCGACTTCGGCGCGGTCGTGGCGGATCGGCTTTACGCCGCGCACTTCGGCCTTGAACAGGGAAAAATCGTCGTCTTGCATGGTGCCTCCACGTGGGCGGCGTAGTTTACGCGACTGTGGGGGCTTTATGCAGCCAATACAAAACCCTCAATCATGCTTCTTCATCAGGTGCGGCGACAGGTTCAGCTCACGCCCGCGCCGCAGGCGAATGCGGCTGCGCCGCCACAAGCGCACGCCCAGCCACAGCAGCAGCAAACCAGCCACGGTAACGATGCTGGACAACGCCTTGTTGGCGTTGAGTTCCTGCAGGGCAGGGTAGTTGCCGAGCAAGCCGGCGATGCCGGCCATGGCCAGCAGTACGCCCAGGGTCGCCAGCAGGGCGGACAGCCCGGCCGCCAGGCGGGCGCCCCAGTTACGCGGTTGGCGCGGGCGCAGGCGCTTGGCGTCGAAACTGCCTTTGAGCTTCATTCCGCTCTCCTCAGTGGATATCCGGAATTCGACCTGCCGCCGCCCCTTGGGTTCCGCCCGGCTGCCGGGCGGTCGTGCCAAGGCCTCAGATCAGGCTGGCGGTTGGGGCCACGCAAGCGAAGTTGTCGGCCATCACGGCCATTTCACACTGGTGGATCTGCGCGGCCGGTATGACCCCGTCCTTGAACGCCAGGTCGCGGGTCGCCGAAGCGTCTTCTACCAGTGTGCACCGGTAACCATAGTCTTTGGCGCGGCGCACGGTGGTGCTGACGCTGGAATGGCTCATGAAACCGCACACGATCAGGTCCAGGTGCCCCAGCTCCTGCAGCGTTTCGTGCAGCTTGGTGTTCTTGAAGGCATTGGGCATACGTTTTTCGATGACGATTTCGCCCTCCAGCGGCTCCAGCCCTGGAATGAACTGGCCAGCGGGCCCCTGTGGGTCGAAACGGCCACCCACCGTGCCCAGGTGGCGAACATGGATGATCGGACGGCCGCTTTTGCGCGCGGCGTCGAGCAACCTGGCGATGTTGGCCACGGCCTCGTCCATGCCCGACAACTGCAGGGGCCCACTGAGGTACTCCTTTTGCGCATCGATGATGATCAGGCTGGCGTGGCTCAGCTTGGCCGGCGGGTAATCGCGGCCAGTGAGGCGGAACATCGTGGTTGGAACGGACATCAAGGGCTCCTTGGTAGGGCTTTTGTGCACCTATTCTCCCCTGCATTGGCGCCAATGGGAATGGTTGACAACGCAAGTGGCATGGTTACTGGCCTGTGGCTAGCCCGGCAACCATGCGATGGAACAAATCTGTGCCCCAGGCTGTTAGACTTTTGTCCGTTCTGAATTAGGAGTACCCCGTGATCACATCCCGCCTGCGCACCCTGCGCGACTACATCCGCTGGGCAGTCAGCCGCTTCCATGAGCATGACCTGTTCTTCGGCCATGGTGCCGACAATGCCTGGGACGAAGCCCGTCTGCTGGTGCTGGGTGCGGTGCACCTGCCATGGGAGGTGGCCGACAGCTACCTGGACTGCATGCTCGAAGACGACGAGCGGGTGCGCCTGCAGCACCTGCTCAAGCGCCGTATCGAAGAGCGCGTGCCAACTGCCTACCTGTTGGGCGAGGCCTGGTTCTGCGGCATGTCGTTCATTGTCGACGAGCGCGTGCTGGTGCCGCGCTCACCCATTGGCGAGCTGATCGAAAAGCGCTTCGAGCCGTGGTTGGCCAACGAGCCGGCACGCATTCTGGACCTGTGCACCGGTTCGGGCTGCATCGGCATCGTCGCCGCCGACGTGTTCCCCGAGGCCGAAGTGGTGCTGGCCGACCTGTCGTTCCAGGCCCTTGAAGTGGCCAACCAGAACATCGAGCGCCATGGCCTGGACGCCCGTGTGTACACCGTGCAGGGCGACGGTTTTGCCGGCTTGCCCGGGCAGCGCTTCGACCTGATCCTGTCCAACCCGCCGTATGTCGACGCCGAAGACTTCGACGACATGCCGGCCGAGTACCACCACGAGCCGGAGCTGGGTCTGGCCTGTGGCAATGATGGCCTGGACCTGGTGCGGCGCATGCTGGCCGAAGCGGCCGACCACCTCACCGAAAAAGGCTTGCTGATTGTCGAAGTGGGCAACAGCCAGGTGCATGTGGAGGCGCTGTACCCCGAGGTGGACTTTGCCTGGCTGGAGTTCGAGCGCGGCGGGCATGGGGTGTTCATGCTGACCGCTGAGCAGTGCCGCCAGCACCAGGAGCTGTTCAAGGGCCGCGTCTGATTCCGAACGGGGCTGCTTTGCAGCCCATTCGCGGGCATGCCCGCTCCCACCGGTTTATCACCGGTCCTTGTGGGGGCGGGCAAGCCCGCGAAACAGGCAACGCGGTCTTAACGGGTTGCAATCCAGATCAGCAGCCCCGCCTGAAACACCGCAAACGCCACCAGGCACGTAATGGTAAAGCGCAGCCCGCCATCTTCACGCTGGTACTTGGCCACCCGCTCATCACGCTCGCGCAGCTGTGCGTCTTTTTCCTGCAACTGCTGGTCTGCCTGCTGCAGCAAGCTGGCCGCATCAAGGATAGCCACCCGTTGCAGCCGTTCATTGCTCCAGGCTGCTTTCAACTGCCCCACAGGCATTTCCACGGTGCGGCCCTTCAGATGCTGGGCGTCTTCGTACTCCACCTCGATGCCCACCCCACGCAGGCAGTGGTCACGGCGCAGGCGTGAGTCTTCGTTCAGCGCGTCCTTGTTCGGCAAGGGCATGCCCTCGACCTGGTAATGCGACCATTTGCGCTGCAACCATTGCGCGGCCTGGGCCAGCAGGAAGCGGCCGATGCCGCGGTTGACCGGCTCCAGCTGCAAGCCCTGGGCGTTGCCGATACGTACCCGGCGTTCGGCATGGTCCACGCGGATGTCCAGGCGGTTCTGTTCCTTGTGTACCTTCTGCCCAGGCAACTGGATCTCCATGCGCAGCAGGCTGTGGGCCTTGTCATGGCGCTCGGCATAGCCGAACTGCACAAAGCGCAGCGGCCGGGCGCCGGTGCTGCGGTCGGTGGGCAGCGCGGCCAGGCGCAATAGCTTGAAGTGTTCGACCGGCAGGTCGGCCCAGGGCTGGGCGGGGTTGTCCTGGGGCTCTTCGGCCGGCTCTGCGGCGGCGGGGGCAATGGTCATGGCTGGTCCTCGGCTATGCCTGCTGTATCGGCAGGCAGGCCGCAGACCTGAGGGCGTTGCCTCAGGCCGAAGGCAAATGCTGGATGAAGGTCACGATTCGCTCACCCAGTTCGCGGGCCAGGGGCAACTCAGGGTTGAGGTAGCTGTCGCGTTGCTGGCTCATGTCTTTGGGGCTGATACGCAGCATGTGGTTCATGCCGTCGATCAACACCAACTGCGCATCCGGCTTGGCTGCCTTGAGCCGTTCGGCGTCGGCCACGTCCACCTGCACATCGTTGCGCCCCTGCACGATCAGCGCCGGCATCGGCAGGCGGGCGAAGGCGGCGGCGGGGTTTTGCCGGAACAGGGTAATCAGGTAGGGCTGCACACTAGGGCGGAACACCTGGCGCAGCGGTGCCGGCACGTCCAGGCTGGTTTGCCCGGCCTGCAGGCGGTCGAGCAGGGCGCTGCCACCGGCCAGTTGCGCCGGCGGCAGGCGCTGGGCCAGCTGCTCGCGCAACACGTCGGCCATTGGCCGGCCGCTGCCGGCCAGGGTAATCACGGCGCTGGCCCCGGCCTGTTCGGCGGCCAGGCTGGCAATCAGCGCACCTTCACTGTGGCCGATCAGGATCAGCGGGCCAAAGCGCGGGTCGGCCTTGAGCTTGTGGCTCCAGGCGATCACGTCGGCCACATAGCGCTCCACGCTCAGGTCCCGCTCATCGGGTGCGGCAGGCTGGCTGGCAGCCACGCCACGCTTGTCGTAGCGCACGCTGGCAATGTGTTCGTTGGCCAGCAGCAGGGCCAGGCGCTTGAGGTTGTCGACCCTGCCCGAGGCCGGGTTGTTGCCGTCACGGTCGGTAGGGCCAGAGCCGGCAATAATCAGCACCACCGGCGGCGGTGTGGCTTGCTGCGGCAGCAGCAAACTGCCGTGCAGCACGCCCTGGCCGGTGTCGAGGTCGATGGGGCGTTGCAGCACGGTGGGGGCGGCGGCCTGGGCCAGGCCGGTACACAGCAAGAGGAACAAGGCGACAAGGCGCGACATCATGCGGTACTACATGGGGAGATGTGGGTTTGACCCAATGTTTTGGGGAAGGTTCTGGGGGGCTTGGCAGGTTTGGCCTCTTCGCGGGCATGCCCGCTCCCACAGGGTGATATCTGTGGGAGCGGGCGTGCCCGCGAACGGGCCAGCACAGGCGATCAAACCATCTGTATACTGCCGCTTTCGTCCATTTCAGGCAGATCTCGCGGAGCGTCCATGTCCGGCAATACCTACGGCAAGCTGTTCACTGTCACCACCGCTGGCGAAAGCCACGGCCCGGCGTTGGTCGCCATTGTCGACGGGTGCCCACCGGGCCTGGAAATTTCCCTCGCCGACCTGCAGCACGACCTGGACCGGCGCAAGCCCGGCACCAGCCGGCACACCACCCAGCGCCAGGAGGCCGACGAGGTGGAGATTCTGTCCGGCGTATTCGAAGGGCGCACCACCGGTTGCTCGATCGGCCTGTTGATCCGCAACACCGACCAGAAGTCCAAGGACTACTCCGCTATCAAGGACCTGTTCCGCCCGGCCCACGCCGACTACACCTACCACCACAAGTACGGCCTGCGCGATTACCGCGGCGGCGGCCGCAGCTCGGCCCGCGAAACCGCCATGCGCGTGGCCGCCGGTGCCATCGCCAAGAAGTTCCTGGCCAGCCAGGGCATCACCGTGCGCGGCTACATGAGCCAGCTGGGGCCGATCGAAATCCCGTTCAAAACCTGGGAATCGGTGGAGCAGAACGCCTTCTTCAGCCCCGACCCAGACAAGGTGCCGGAGCTGGAGGCGTACATGGACCAACTGCGCCGGGACCAGGATTCGGTGGGCGCCAAAATTACCGTGGTTGCCGAAGGCGTGATGCCTGGCCTGGGCGAGCCGATTTTCGACCGCCTCGACGCCGAACTGGCCCACGCGCTGATGAGCATCAACGCGGTCAAGGGCGTTGAAATCGGCGCCGGTTTCGCCAGCGTGGCCCAGCGGGGCACCGAGCACCGTGACGAGCTGACCCCTGAAGGCTTCCTCAGCAACAATGCCGGCGGCATTCTGGGTGGCATTTCCTCGGGGCAGCCCATCGTGGCCCACCTGGCGCTGAAGCCGACGTCCAGCATCACCACCCCGGGGCGTTCCATCGACGTGGATGGCAACCCGGTCGAGGTGATCACCAAAGGCCGCCACGACCCGTGCGTGGGTATTCGTGCCACGCCGATCGCCGAAGCGATGATGGCCATTGCCCTGATGGACCACCTGCTGCGCCACCGTGCACAAAATGCCGATGTGCAGGTGACTACCCCGGTGCTGGGCCAGCGCTGATCTGCCTGCACCGGCCCCATCGCTGGCAAGCCAGCTCCCACAGGGTCACCACAAACCAGTACATTGTGGGCCAACCTGTGGGAGATTCTATGGTTTTTGGCAAGGGTAGCCGCAGTATCTTCAGCGCCTGTGAGATCGAGCGCCGCCCGCGCGGCGCATCGCGAGCTGCGCTCGCTCCTACGTTTGTTTCGGGCCAGTTATGCCTGTGGAATTTGCGCGCGAACGCCTTGGCGCATGCCTCAATGTCGCGCCGTATGAACCAGGCGGTCGCGCGCACCTGGCACAGGGGTTACTGGCCCGAAACAAACGTAGGAGCGAGCGCAGCTCGCGATGCGCCGCGCGGGCGGCGCTCGCTCTCACAGGCGCTGCATATCTTCTGACAAACACCTGTCAGCCCTGATGCGATACCTGTGGGAGCTGGCTTGCCAGCGATAGGGCCGCTACAGGCCCCCAACAAGGCCACCCCATGCAACCCATCCCTTACTGGCGCCTGTCCAGCTTCTACCTGTTCTATTTCGCCCTGCTCGGTTCCACCGCGCCGTTCCTGGCCCTGTACTTCGACCACTTGGGCTTCAGCCCGGCGCGCATCGGCGAGCTGGTGGCCATCCCTATGCTGATGCGCTGCATTGCCCCCAACCTGTGGGGCTGGCTGGGCGACCGCAGCGGTCAGCGCCTGCTGATCGTGCGCCTGGGTGCGCTGTGCACGCTGGCCAGCTTCTCCCTGGTGTTCTTCGGCAAAAGCTACGCCTGGCTGGCGCTGGTAATGGCCCTGCATGCGTTCTTCTGGCACGCGGTACTGCCGCAGTTCGAGGTCATCACCCTGGCCCACCTGCATGGGCAAACGGCACGCTACAGCCAGGTGCGCCTGTGGGGCTCGATCGGCTTCATCCTCACCGTGGTGGGGTTGGGCCGTGTATTCGAGTGGCTAAGCCTGGACATCTACCCGCTGGCGCTGGTCATCATCATGGGCGGTATCGTCGCCGCCAGCCTGTGGGTGCCCAATGCCCAGCCGGTGGAGCAGGGCGAGCGCAGCGCTGCCGGCGGCTTCCTGCGCCAACTGCGTGCGCCCGGGGTGATCGCCTTCTATGCCTGCGTGGCGCTGATGCAGCTCAGCCACGGCCCGTACTACACCTTCCTTACCCTGCACCTGGAACACCTGGGCTACAGCCGTGGCGCCATCGGTTTGCTGTGGGCACTGGGGGTGGTGGCCGAGGTGTTGATGTTCATGGGCATGAGCCGCCTGTTCGCCCGTTTCAGCGTGCAACGTGTGTTGCTGGCCAGTTTCCTGCTGGCCGGCGTGCGCTGGCTGCTGTTGGGCAACTTGGCGGCCGAGCCGGCGGTGCTGGTTTTCGCCCAACTGCTGCATGCGGCCACGTTCGGCTGTTTCCACGCCGCCAGCATCGCGTTCGTGCAGGCCAGCTTCGGCGCTCGCCAGCAGGGCCAGGGCCAGGCTTTCTACGCCGCGCTTTCGGGTACCGGCGGCGCGTTGGGGGCTTTGTATTCGGGTTACAGCTGGAAACTGCTGGGGCCCAGCTTCACCTTTGGTATGGCCAGTGCCGCAGCCTTGGCTGCAGCCGTTATCATTGGCCTTTGTTCGCAACCGACCAGGACCCGCCCCTGATGAGCATTCTCAGCGTTTTCCACACCGCCAGCCCGGCATTGCCGCACAAAGTGTTGACCCACCACGATGACATCGCCGCAACCCTGGCTGAACACGGCGTGCGTTTCGAGCATGCCGAACCTAGTGTGCGGGTGCGCCCAGGCACTGCGCAGGACGAGGTTTTGGCGGCGTGCCGCGCGTACCTGGACCAGCTGATGACCGCGCAGGGCAGCAAGGCATTCGTACTGCTCAACCGTGACGGCCAGGACCTGGCGCAGGTTGATGTGCGCGATGAACACGTGCATGACGCCGACGAGGTTTTCGCCGTGATCAGCGGGCGCGCGCAGGTGGGGCTGCGGGTGGGCGAGTGGGTGTATTCGGTGTTGTGCGAGAAGGGCGATCAATTGTACGTGCCGGCTGGCACGCGGCGCTGGGTGGAGCTGGGTGAGGCGCCGTTCTGCCTGGCCTTGCGTTTGTATGGCAGCGAGCAGGGGGCGCAGGCGAAGTTTACTGGGGATGTGAGTGCGCGGGCATTTCTGGGCATTGACGAGTTGTAATGCCTGCACCGGACTTTTTGTGGGAGCGGGCATGCCCGCGAACACCGGCGTAGCCGGTGCCAGCCATCTCACCGGATTCTTCGCGGGCACGCCCGCTCCCACACAAGTTCCCCGCTCGACTACGCAGACCCTAGGGCTGTGTTATCTCCACAGCATTCAGCGGTAGGTCGGCAATGCAAACCGTTGCTGGCTCTGCAGCATCGAGATCACCGGCAGCTCACTGGCCTGTTCAGCCAGGTCCCGGCGGATGGCACTGATGGCCCACGACAGCTGCTCGGCGCTGTGCAATTGCCCATAGGTCAGTACGCGTCGAGTCACTTTGCCATCAGCCGCACGCAGGGTCAGCAGGACGCCGCCGTCCGGGCGAGCCTGGGTGGTCACTTCGTAGGCCGAAAATACCGAGACGAATTTTTGCTGAATAAGGTCCATAGCAACTCCTGGCTGTTGTGTGGCAGACATGAGTAGGTAGTTGCAGTGACCGTGCCAGAATCTGAATTCATGGAAAGTCCTTTAAATTCAGTGGCTTGCGATGCTTTTGCAGAAGCGCTTCCGTGCAGCTTGCAAGGTCGTGCATTTTGCACAGTGCAATTTGCACGAAGCGGGCGTTGGCTATCGGCGCAATAGAATATGAACCTTTGACCGTAATTGCGTGCCTGACAAACACTTGGGCAATCATTTACGCAAGGAGGTTCCCGATGACCAGCCAAGCCGCACACGCCACCATGACCGATGACGAAACAGCAGCCTTTGCCGAGCAGGTGTTCGAACGAGCCCGCCAGGGCGATGCCGAGATGCTCGAGCGCTTGCTCGCCAGCGGCCTGCCGGCCAACCTGCGTAACCACAAAGGGGACACCCTGGTCATGCTGGCCAGCTACCACGGTCACCACGACGCAGTGCGTGTGCTGCTGGCCCACGGCGCCGACCCGCTGATTGCCAACGACAACGGCCAGTTGCCGATAGCCGGTGCCGCCTTCAAGGGTGACCTGGCAATGATCCGCCTATTGCTCGAGCACGGCGTGCCGGTAGACGCAGCGGCCCAGGATGGGCGCACGGCGCTGATGCTGGCGGCCATGTTCAACCGCTGCGAGATCCTCGATTACCTGTTGGCCGAGGGCGCCGACCCGGCGCGCCAGGACGCCCGCGGGGCCACCGCGCTGATGGCCGCGCGCACCATGGGCGCGGTGGATACGGCAGCACGCCTGCAAGTGCAGGCCGGCTAACGGCCTGGGGGCATTTGCGGCTATCCTTGGCGACTTTCACCCGCCGCAGGCCCCCCTCATGAAAACTCAGTTGCTCGAATTCATCAGCCTCATTGGTGCTGGCTGCATGCGCGAGGCCGACATCGAGCGCATCGCCGACGAGGCCGCTCAGGCTTACGCCGACCCGGCCGCGTTCCTCGCCGCCAACCCTGATATCAACTACGACGACACCTTCCCGATCCCGCTGGGCGAATGGGTGGTGCTGGGCAGCCTGCCGGACACCGTGGTGTTCCAGGCCGACAGCTACCTGGCGCTGTTCCAGCAGATCAGCGACTCGTTCGACAACAGCGTGCCGTTCACCCTCAAGCCCAAACAACTGGCCCGCACCGAGCCGCTGACTGCCTTGAACCGCATTCAGGTGCAGATGGGCGCGCTGAACAAGGAGGCCGGCGGTTATGTGCTGCTGAACTTCAGCCAATTGCTGGATGACGAGCTGCAGATGGTGATGGTGGGCCAGCACGACCTGGCGCGGGTGCTGGAACTGGGCGCGGAGCTGGGGATCAAGGTCGAGCCAGCCCTTGAAGCGCTGAAAGTTGCCGTGCATGCCTGAGGGCCTGTACAGCCAACCCAAAACTTCAGCCCAGCGCGGTATCCAGAAACATCATGACGGCAAACCCACCCATCAACCCCAGGGTCGCCGCCGTCTGGTGCCCGTTGCGGTGTGTTTCGGGGATCACTTCGTGGCTGACCACGAAGATCATCGCCCCCGCCGCCAGGCCCATGCTGATGGGGTAGGCGAGGGCGAAGCCGGTCGAGATGCCGAGCCCGATCACCGCCCCCAGCGGTTCCATCAGCCCCGAACCAATGGCCACCAGCGCAGCCTTGAAGTTCGACAAGCCGGTAGCGCGCAAGGCCAGCGCCACGGCCAGGCCTTCGGGAATATCCTGGATGGCAATGGCGCTGGTCAGCGGCAGGCCGATGTTCAGGTCGCCGTTGGCAAAGCTCACGCCAATCGCCATGCCCTCTGGCAGGTTGTGCAAGGTGATCGCCAGCACGAACAGCCACACCCGGTTGATGCGCTCGGCATCGGGGCCACACGGGCCGGTGCTTTCATGCTCGTGCGGGGTGAAGCGGTCCAGGCCTAGCATCAGTAGCACGCCCAGGCCCATGCCCAGCACCACGGTGAACGCCGCCGCCGGGCCGCTGCCGGTGATTTCGCGGGCGGCGTCCAGCCCCGGCAGAATCAGCGAAAACGAACTGGCTGCCAGCATCATGCCGGCGGCGAAGCCCAGCATCACGTCCTGGGTGCGTGCGCTCACATCGCGCAGCACCACCGCCAGCACTGCCCCCAGTGCCGTGGCGCCGAACCCCGACAACCCGCCCAGCAGCGCCAGGTGCAGGTTGTCGGCATGGTCGCCGTTCACCGCGTTCCAGAAGCTGGCCGCCAGCAATGCACAGACCGCCAGCAGGCTCAGCGCCAGCCCGGCGCTGAGCCACGGGGCATTCACGACCTGTTGGCGCCAGGCGTTGCGCAGCGAGGGTGGGGTAGGGCTTTGCGGCTGTGCGACGGGCATGCGGACCTCGGTTCAATGGCTGCTGGCAGTTTACTCAGGGACCTGCCGCCACCGCCAAGGATTCCCTTCTATTGCCGTGATAGCTGACTATGCTGTGCAGCACAGCCTTTGAAAGGGAGTCAAAGCATGGGGTCGACATTCAACAGCCTGGTTGGGCTGATCATTCTGGCGCTGGATATCTGGGCCATCCTCAACGTGATCAAGAGCGGCAGCGAGGTGGGCAGCAAGGTGTTGTGGATTTTGCTGATCGCACTGCTGCCCGTGGTGGGCCTGGTGATCTGGGCCATCGCCGGGCCGCGGGGGAATGTGCGGATCTGAATGCCTGTGCTGGCCCTATCGCCGGCAAGCCGGCTCCCACAGGCCCCCACAATGCCTGGGGCTGTGGAGACCCTGTGGGAGCCGGCTTGCCGGCGATAGGGCCGGAACAGACAAAAGCTGCAACACCCGCGTGACAAAATTTTCACATTGGTTTAAACAGAATCCGCACCCGCACAATGCTGCGTTGGCCCAGTGCCAGCGCCCTCTTCGCAACCCGCAATCCTAGGACCTTCCCATTCATGGCTAACACGGACGCCTTGAAGCAACGGGGCGCGCGAGCACCGTTCTCGCCCACCCTGAAATCCCACCTGGCCTACACGCTGCTCAGCGGCCTGGTGATCATGCTGATGCTCAGCCTCGTGCGCCTGGCGCTGTTGGTCTACAACAGCGATATGGTCGGCGATACCCCTTACTCCACCGTCGCCGAAGGCTTCATCAATGGCTTGCGCTTCGACCTGCGGGTGGTGGTGTACCTCAGCATTCCGCTGTTGCTGGCCATGCTCAGCCCCTGGGCCATGGCCCGGCGAGGAGTGTTCCGTTTCTGGCTGACACTCACCTCCAGCGTGGTGATGTTCCTTGGCCTGATGGAAATGGACTTCTACCGCGAGTTCCACCAGCGCCTCAACGGCCTGGTCTTCCAGTACATCAAGGAAGACCCGAAAACCGTACTGAGCATGCTCTGGTACGGCTTCCCGGTGGTGCGCTATCTGTTGGCCTGGGCCTTCGGCACCTGGCTGCTGAGCCTGCTGTTCAAGGGCATCGACCGCATCACCCGGGGCCAGGGCGCACAACGCGTGGCGCCGTGGTACAACCGCCTGGCCGTGTTCATGGTGGTCTTGCTGGTGGCCGTGGTCGCCGCCCGTGGCACGCTACGCCAAGGCCCGCCGATGCGCTGGGGCGATGCGTTCACCACCGACTCCAACTTCGTCAACCAGCTGGGCCTGAACGGCACCCTGACCCTGATCGACGCCGCCAAGAGCCGCTTCGGCGAAGACCGCGCCAACATCTGGAAGCCGGTACTGGAGCAGGGCCTGGCCACCGAAACCGTGCGCAAGCAATTGCTGACGCCGAACGACACCCTGGTCGATGCCGACGAAGCTGCCGTGCGCCGCGACTTCCTGCCGCCGGCCGAGCGCACCCTGCCGGTCAAGAACGTGGTGGTGATCCTGATGGAAAGCTTTGCCGGCCACTCGGTCGGTGCGCTGGGTAGCCCGAACAACATCACCCCGTACTTCGACAAGCTGGCCAAAGAGGGCCTGCTGTTCGACCGCTTCTTCTCCAACGGCACGCACACCCACCAGGGCATGTTTGCCACCATGGCCTGCTTCCCCAACCTGCCGGGCTTCGAATACCTGATGCAAACCCCGGAAGGCGGCCACAAGCTGTCGGGCCTGCCAGCCCTGCTCAGCGCCCGTGACTACGACGACGTCTACGTCTACAACGGCGACTTCGCCTGGGACAACCAGTCCGGGTTCTTCGGCAACCAGGGCATGACCACCTTCATTGGCCGCAACGACTTCGTCAACCCGGTGTTCTCTGACCCCACCTGGGGCGTGTCCGACCAGGACATGTTCGACCGCGGCAACGAGGAGCTGGCCAAGCACGACGGCAAGAAGCCGATCTATGCGTTGCTGCAGACCCTGTCCAACCACACCCCGTATGCGCTGCCCAAAGACCTGCCCGTCGAGAAGGTGACCGGCCAGGGCCGCCTGGACGAGCACCTGACCGCCATGCGTTATTCGGACTGGGCGCTGGGCCAGTTCTTCGAGAAGGCGCGCAAAGAGCCGTACTTCAAGGACACCCTGTTCGTGATCGTTGGCGACCACGGTTTCGGCAACCACCAGCAGGTCACCGAGCTGGACCTGGGCCGTTTCAATGTGCCGCTGCTGCTGATTGCCCCGGGCATTCAGGAGAAGTTCGGTGCGGTCAACCACACCGTGGGCACCCAGGTCGACATCGTGCCGACCATCATGGGCCGCCTGGGTGGCAAGGCCCGCCACCAGTGCTGGGGGCGCGACCTGCTCAACCTGCCTGAGGGCGACCAGGGCGTGGGCATGATCAAGCCGTCGGGCAGCGAACAGATCGTCGGCCTGGTACAGGGCGACCGCATTCTGATCGAGTCCAAGGACATGACCCCGCGCATGTACCGCTACCAGTTGGGCAGCGAGTTCAAGGCCGAGCTGATCGAAAGCCCCGACCAGCCGCAATTGCTCAAGCAGCTTGAAGCGTACATCCAGACCGCCACCAAGAGCCTGCTGGACAACACCGCCGGTGTGGTGCACGGCACGCCGAAGTAAAAGCTCGCGGGTCACCCGCTGCCACAGTGGCTGCGCCAGCTTCGTGCTGGCGCTACCCCTGCGGGCGGCCCTGGGTCGCGATGGGGGCCCCACGTTTCGACGCCTGCCGCTTTCATCCTACTGAACATTCTCCCTGCCCCAAGGTCAGTTGTTCAGGCGTAACACACACCCTGTGTTCCTTGACTCAGAGGGTCCGTTAGATGAAAGAGTGGGAAGTCATTTTTGCCGACCAGAAGGGCGAACCGTCCACTCTGGTGTTGAAAGCCGAGCATCGTCCTAGCGAGGAGGAGGCGGCGAGGGCCATTCGTTCTCACCTGTTTCCGGTAATGGCCGAGCTGGACCTCAACGACTTCCAGGACCGCAGCATTTCCCCCACTGCACGCTGGCTGCGTGAGCACAGCGGCGTAATGATCAAAAGCATTGAGGAACAGCCCTAACCCACACGTTTGCGTGGTGCCTTGGCAGGCGCTACGCTGTCAGCAGGTGCTCGCCTAATATGCGGGCTGGCACCGCATACATTCGCGTCTTGCATCAGCTCGTACTGCCCGGCCGCTGCCGGCAGGTGCGCAGTAGCACGGAAAGTCTATCCATTGCATTATTCAGGAGGACGTTTCATGAGCAGCCAGAACGACGATATCAGCAGCGACGTCCTGCGCCAGATGAAAGCAGGCGGTTTCGACTTCACCCAGATCCACCCCATCGAGTTCTATGCCGTATTCCCCGACGAAGCCGGGGCGCGCCGTGCTGCCAGGCAGTTTCGCGGCGAATCGCTCAATGCCCAGGTGAAGGAGGGCGACGGTGGCTGGCACCTGGAACTGAGCAAGGTCATGTATGCCACCTATTGTGGGATTGGCGACTTTGAAGAGGCCTTCGAGCAGTTGGTGACGCCCTATGGCGGCGAGGTGGAGGGTTGGGGGGTCAAGCACGAGCGGCTCACGGCCTAGCAGCCCTGCGTGGCCATCACCTCAGGCACACCCGCGCCAGGCAGGGGCGGGTTTACCCTAAGCAGCCACTAACGCTTGCGCTTGGCCATATGCTGCAAATAGTCCAGCAGCGCATCCAGCTCCTTGTTGCTCAGCACGCTTTCGGCAAAGCCCGGCATCTTCGCCTGTGGCCACTGCCGCAGGCTTTGCGGGTCGCGGATCAACATGCGCAAATAACCCGGCTGAAAGTATTCGGTGGGGTTGTGCGGCACATTCAAGTCCGGCCCAACCTGCGCATCCCCCGCACCGTTCAGGCGGTGGCAGGCCATGCAGTTTTGCTGGAACAGGGCAAAGCCCTGGCGTACCGGGCTGTCGGCCGGTAGCGCCGGGTCGGGCAGCAGTGCCGGGTACCGCTGGGCTACCGGGGCGAGCTGGCGCAAGGTTGCGATCTGGAACGGCCATTGCTCCGGGCGTATACCGCCGGCCTGCGCTGCTGTCCACACCAGGTAGAACGGCCCTGCGCCAGGTTTGCCTGCACCCAGCGGTGGCCAAGGTTGGTTGGGGTCTTCCACGGCCAGCCAGGCCTGCGCCGGGCCTTTCTGCAACAGCGGCGCAGCGGGCATTTCTGCGGCAAAACCGTCCAGCGCTACCGCCTGCAGGTGGTCGCTGGCGGTAACGCCAGGCAACAGTGCAGCCAACGGCACCGCCCGGTACTGCATGGGGCGGTTGTAGGCTACGTCCTGCTCGATGCGGATGGTCTGCGCTTGCGGGTGGCTGAGCAGTTCGTCGCTGCTCCACTGGCGCTGGGTAGCGCCGAGTTCAAGGTGCAGTTGTGCCGCCGACAGTGGCAGGCTCAGCAGCAGCGCAAGCAGGGCAAGGCAATGGCGCATGGGTACACTCCGACCAAAGAGGCCAGCAGGTTACCTGCGCACTGCCCGTTGACGCCACTGCTGCAGTCAGCCGAACAACCTTGTCAGGTTCGGCACGATCAGCAGCAATGTAGTGGCGAATAAAATAAGCCCGGCTTGGCGAATTTTCGAATGTCTGAACATGGCGGACCGCCTTCTTGTTGTTATTCCTGAGTACCCGTTGGCTTCCTTGTCGCGCTTCGGGTCGATCGCAGTAGCGTGGTGTGGCGCCTTGACTGCCTGCCTTTTATGAGTGGATATACAACCAACAGTAGGGCGTGCGTTATCCATGTTCGAGAACTCTTTGTTCTAGTAGTCGAGACTTTCAGGCCTCATGGCTATGAGGCCATGTGCCATCTCGCTAGCATGCTCTCGCTAGACGGTGGCGCAGCCATCCATAGGGCGCCGACAAAATGTGACCGTTCGTCAGTGCCGCCTACTTGCTTGTACGTGCCTTTCGCGTCAGGCTCTACAGCAGATTCCCACCCATGTCGTTCAGGACTAATCCTATGTCGTTACGCATCTGCATCCTTGAGACCGATGTTCTGCGGCCGGAATTGACGGCGCAATACCAGGGCTACGGCAGGATGTTCGAGCAGCTGTTCTCGCGGCAGCCAATTGCCGCAGAGTTTCGTGTGTACAACGTGATGAACGGCGATTACCCCGCCGACAGCGAAGTGTTCGATGCCTACCTGGTCACGGGCAGCAAGGCAGACTCGTTTGGTACCGATGCCTGGATCCAGACGCTGAAGGCCTACCTGTTGAAGCTTTACGCGCGTGGCGAGAAATTGCTGGGTGTGTGTTTTGGCCACCAGTTGCTTGCGTTGACCCTGGGTGGCAAGGCCGAGCGTGCCGACAAGGGCTGGGGCGTGGGCATTCACCGCTACTCGCTGGCGGCGCACGCCCCGTGGATGGACCCTGAGGTGTCGGAGCTGACCTTGCTGATCAGCCACCAGGACCAGGTGACCGAACTGCCGGAAGGCGCCACGGTCATTGCCTCCAGCGATTTCTGCCCGAATGCGGCGTATCACATCCGCGACCAGGTGCTGTGCTTCCAGGGCCACCCGGAGTTTGTCCACGACTACTCCCGCGCGCTGCTCGATGCGCGCCAGGAATACCTGGGCGACGAGGTGTACCAGAAGGCGGTGGCCAGCCTGGCCAGCGAGCACCAGGGCGACCTGGTGGGCGAGTGGATGTTGCGGTTCATCCAGCAGCCGGTGACCAAACACGACGCGGCGTAATGGCCGGGGGCTGCTGCACAGCAGCCCGATCGTGCCCCACGGCCGCCCCGGGGCTCAGCGCCCCATCATGTCCCGGACCATGCGCTGCTGCTCCATGATCTCGCGTTGGCGCTGGTCAATCTGCGAAGCCAGCGGGAAATTCCCGCCGGCCCGGCGCTTGGCGTAATCCAGCTGCTGGATCGCCTGGTCAAAGTCCCCCACCAAGGTGAAGTACTCTGCCCGCGCCCGGTGCAAGCCGATGGTATTGCCCGACAAACCGCGCACCTCGGCCATGTCGTACCACACGTCCGGATCATCCGGCCGGCTTTTCACCAGCTCGTCCAGCACTTTCTCGGCTTCGGCAGGCTTGTTCAGCTTCACCAGCAAATCGGCGCGCACTTGTTTCAGCGGGTAGTTGCCGGGGTATAGCTGCTGCATGCGCTCGGCGCGCTGCTGGGCATCGGCCAGGCGATTGTTGGTGATGTCCAGGTCAATCTGCGCCAGGTTGTAGGTGATGTCGTTGGGCGCCTTGGCCAGTAGCGGCTTGAGCATTTCCCGCGCTTCGTTCAGCTGGCCGCCCTTGATCTGCGCCAGGGCCAGGCCATAGCGTGCAGCATCGAGTTTGGGGTCTTCGTCGAGCTGGGCACGGAAGCGCTTGGCCGCCAGCCCCGGGGTGCCTTCGTAGATAAGCGCCACGCGGGCGCGAATCAGCTGGTAGCGTGCGCTGTCTTCGATACCGCCCGGTGGCGCCTGGTCGGCGCGGTTGCGGGTGTCGGCGATCCGCGACTCGGTCACCGGGTGAGTCAGCAGAAACTCCGGTGGCTTGGCGTCATAGCGATACTGGCGGGCCAGGCGCTCGAACATGGTTGGCATGTTGCGTGGGTCGTAGCCGGCCTTTTCCAGGTTCAGGATGCCGATGCGGTCCGCTTCCTGTTCATTTTGCCGCGAGAACCGGCGCTGCTCCTGAATGGCCGCCGCCTGGGTGCCGGCGATCATGCCGATGCCGGCGTCGCCAGCGCCCCCCGCCGCCAGTACGATCCCGGCCAGCAGCGCTGCCATCATCGGCAGTTGCATGCGTTGCTGGGCCTCGACGCCGCGGGCGAAGTGGCGTTGCGACAAGTGCGCCAGTTCGTGCGCCAGCACCGAGGCGTATTCGCCTTCCGTCTGTGCGTTGAGGAACAGCCCGCCGTTGACCCCCACAATGCCCCCGGGCGCAGCGAAGGCGTTGAGCTCGCGGCTGTCGATGAGGATGAACTCCAGGCGCCGGTCCTGCAGCTGGCTGGTCTCGGCCAGCTTGTACACGCTGGTTTCGACATAGTCCTTGAGTTGCGGGTCGTTGAGCTGGTTGACCTGGCCGCGCAACAGGCTCAGCCAGGCGCGGCCGAGCTGGTGTTCCTGCTGCGGTGAGACGATCGCGGAGCTGGCGTCACCCAGTGATGGCAGGTCGTCAGCATGGCCGGGGAGGGCCAACAGGCAGGCCAGCGTCAGCAGGGTAGGGCGCAGTAGTTTCATGCACGAAGCTCGCGTCGGTGTCAAAGATAGCTACTGTAGCGGGCTCACACGTTGGCGACCAGTGGCGCTATCCTAGGCAGCCCTGCCAACAAGCAGTCTGGCAATGCCTTTGGAGACCCTGCAATGAGTGACACCCTGACCTGCGACGCCGTACTCGACGCCAGCGGGCTGAATTGCCCTTTGCCGCTGCTCAAGGCCAAGATGGAGCTCAACCGCCTGGCCAGCGGCGCGGTGCTCAAGGTGATCGCCACCGACACCGGCTCGCAGCGCGACTTCCGCACTTTCGCCACGTTGGCCGGTCATACCCTGCTGCAGGAAACGGCCGAGGCCGGCACCTACACCTACTGGCTGCGCAAGGCCTGAGTCTTTACCAAGGATCGTCAATGTTCAAAGTGCTTCGCGACTGGGTGCAGCGCTACTTCTCCGATGAAGAAGCGGTGGTGCTGGCGGTCTTGCTGTTCCTGGCGTTCACGGCCGTGCTAACCCTGGGTGGCATGCTCGCGCCGGTGCTGGCGGGCATGGTGCTGGCGTTCCTCATGCAAGGCCTGGTCAATGCCCTGGAGCGCTTGCGGGTGCCCACGCGGTTGGCAGTGATGCTGGTATTTGCCCTGTTCATGGGGGCGCTGGCGCTGTTCATGCTGGTGTTGGTGCCGCTGTTGTGGCACCAGCTGATCACCCTGTTCAACGAGCTACCGGGCATGCTCGGCAAGTGGCAGTCGTTGTTGCTGTTGTTGCCCGAGCGTTACCCGCACCTGGTGTCGGACGAGCAGGTGCTGCATGCCATCGAATCGGTGCGCGGTGAAATCGGCAAGTTTGGCCAATGGGCGCTGACCTTCTCGCTGTCCAGCCTGCCATTGCTGGTCAATGCCATGATCTACCTGGTGCTGGTGCCGATCCTGGTGTTCTTCTTCCTCAAGGACCGCGAACTCATCGGCCGCTGGGTCAGTGGCTACCTGCCACGCCAGCGCACCCTGCTGAACCGGGTGGGTAGCGAGATGAACCGGCAGATCGCCAACTACATCCGTGGCAAGGGCATCGAGATCCTGATCTGTGGCATTGCCACCTACATCGCGTTCATCAGCCTCGGGCTCAATTATGCCGCGCTGCTGGCGTTGCTGGTGGGGCTGTCGGTGGTGGTGCCCTATGTGGGCGCGGTAGTGGTAACGGTGCCGGTCACGCTGATTGCACTGTTCCAATGGGGCTGGGGCGATCAGTTCATCTACCTGATGACGGTGTACGCGATCATCCAGGCGCTGGATGGCAACGTGCTGGTGCCGCTGCTGTTTTCCGAGGCCGTGAGCCTGCACCCGGTGGCGATCATTTGCGCGGTGTTGTTGTTTGGCGGGCTGTGGGGGTTCTGGGGGATCTTCTTCGCCATCCCGCTGGCGACCCTGATCAAGGCTGTGCTGGATGCCTGGCCGCGGCAGGAGCCTATTGTGTCACCGATGCTGTAAATTTGGGGCTGCTTTGCAGCCCATCGCGACACAAGGCCGCTCCTACAGGCATCGCGATTTCCGATGATGCCGGCCCGCCCCCTCAGTACTGCCGGCCGCCCCCGCCCGGCGTAGGAGCGGCCTCATGTCGCGTAAGGGGCGCAAAGCGCCCCCAACGATCTCAAGCCTTGTTCAGTGCCTGAGCTGCTGCCAGCACGGCATCCACATGCCCGGGCACCTTCACCCCACGCCATTCCTGGCGCAGCACACCGTCCTTGTCGACCAGGAAGGTGCTGCGATCCACGCCCATGTACTCCTTGCCATACAGCTTCTTCAGCTTGATCACGTCGAACAGCTGGCACAGGGCCTCGTCCTTGTCGCTGATCAGCTCGAACGGGAAGCCTTGCTTGGCCTTGAAGTTCTCGTGCGACTTGAGGCCGTCACGCGACACGCCGAACACCACGGTGTTGGCTGCGGCAAAGGCTTCATGCTGGTCGCGGAAGCCCTGGCCTTCGGTGGTGCAGCCCGGGGTGCTGTCCTTCGGGTAGAAGTACAGCACCACCTGCCGGCCCTTGAGGTCGGCCAGGCTCACGGTTTGCCCGCCGGTGGCCTGGGCCTGGAAGTGCGCTACAGGTTGGTCGAGTGCTACAGCCATGATCGCTTCCTTACATTGGGTTCTGTGGGCGCCATGGCTCGATCAGCGCATCGAGGTTCAGGGCGTCGGCAAAGTCCAGGAACTGGTCACGCAACCAGCTGATTTGCGTGCCGGCCGGCAAAATGACGGTGAACTGGGCATTGAGCATGCTGCTGCCGGTCTGCGGCGCCAGGTAGGTATCGCACGTCATGGCTTCCAGCTCGACGCGGTGGTCGAGGAAGAACTGGCACAGCTCGTTGATGATGTCCGGGCGGTAGGCGGCGCTGACGTAGGCTACATAAGGCAGGGCCTGCGGGCGTACCTCCTGGTCGGCGCTGCGCACCACGTCCAAGGTCAGGCCGTGCTTCTTGCCCAGGCTTGGCAACATGGCTTCAAGGCGGGCCAGGGCGTCCCAGCTGCCGCCTACCTGCAGCACCAGGGCGCTGGTTTCGCCGTGGCGGCTCAGGCGCGAGGTAACCACCGCGCAGCGGTTTTCGAAGGCAGCGCGGCTGAGGACGTTGGCCAGTTCCATGGGGTTGGGCCCCAAGGCACTGATGACGAGGAATTGTTCGCGGACGGTGGGGGTGGACATGCAGCATTCCTAAAGCGATGAGCGGTCGGTACAGGACGGGAGAAAGCCTCCAGTCGGCAGGGCCCGGGGCTCGCATGCGAGGTCTTGGACGCTGGCCGGGAGCAAGGTCGACGGCCCGGCGGGCCGCGCTGCACCGATCAAAGCATCAAGGGTAGCGAAATAAGGCGCCGAGGGGAATGCTCCGCCCGCCTGCTTCGCTTGTGCAAGGCCGATGCCCCCAGTACCATTACCGCTCTCTTTTTCCGGCAGGAGCAGTTACATGATTGCGGGCAGTATGGTGGCATTGGTCACACCCATGGATGCACAAGGGCGTGTTGACTGGGGCAGCCTCGACAAACTTGTAGACTTCCACCTGGAAAACGGCACCCATGCGATCGTCGCTGTCGGCACCACCGGTGAGTCGGCCACGCTCGATGTCGAAGAGCACATCCTGGTCATCAAGCATGTGGTCGAGCGCGTCAAGCGCAGCAACAAGCCCATCCCGGTCATCGCCGGTACCGGTGCCAACTCCACTGCCGAAGCCGTGCACCTGACCCAGAACGCCAAGAATGCCGGCGCCGATGCCTGCCTGCTGGTGGTGCCGTACTACAACAAGCCAACGCAAGAAGGCCTGTACCAGCACTTCAAGCACATTGCCGAAGCCGTCGACATCCCGCAGATCCTCTACAACGTGCCGGGCCGCACCTCCTGCGACATGCAGGCCGAGACCGTGATCCGCCTGTCGACTGTGCCGAACATCATCGGTATCAAGGAAGCCACCGGCGACCTGGCCCGTGCCAAGGCCATCCTGGAAGGCGTTGCCAGTGACTTCATCGTCATGTCTGGCGATGACCCGACCGCTGTCGAGTTGATCCTGATGGGCGGCAAGGGCAACATCTCCGTCACCGCCAACGTCGCCCCGCGCGAAATGGCCGATATGTGCGAGGCCGCCCTTGCGGGCGATGCCGAGAAGGCCCGCGCTATCAACGAAAAACTCATGCCACTGCACAAAGAGCTGTTCTGCGAAGCCAACCCCATCCCGGTGAAGTGGGCGCTCGTTGAAATGGGCCTGATGAAAAAGGGTATTCGCCTGCCGCTGACCTGGCTCAGCGAAGGTTGCCACGACAAAGTCCGTACTGCCTTGCGCCAGTCCGGCGTACTGGTTTAAGAGGAAGTACACCGCATGAAGCGACTGGCTGGTCTTTCTGCCCTTGCCCTGATTATCTCCAGCACCAGTGGGTGTGGCTGGCTGTGGGGCGAGGATGGCTATTTCCGCGACCGCGGCAGCGACTACCTGCAGGCGCACCCTACCGCGCCCATGCAGCTGCCGCCGGACGCCAGCAACGTCAAGCGGCTCGACCCGCTGTTGCCAATTCCGCGTAACGTCGCCGATGACAACGTCACGGGCGAGTACGAAGTGCCGCGGCCGCAACCGTTGACCGGTGGCGCTGGCCAGGTCACCGACTACAGCCTGCAGCGCAGCGGTAGCAGCCGTTGGGTGCTGGCCCAGCACTCGCCGGCCGAGGTGTGGCCGGTGGCCCGCCAGTTCTTCGAGGACAACGGCTTCCGTATCGACGAAGAGCGCCCGCAGACCGGTGAATTCAACACCAGCTGGCAGCGCTTCGACGAGCTGTCGGCATCGCTCGGCCAGCGCCTGGCCAGCACTGCCAGCAGCGCTGACAGCGAAGTGCGCGTACGTGTGCGCATGGAGCCTGGCGTGCAACGCAACACCTCCGAGGTGTATGTGGTCAGCGTCGAGCGCCCGGCCGGCAGCACCGCCGAGCCCGCGTTCCCGTCCACCTCCGCCAATGCCGGCGCCGATGCCCTGCTGGTCGACGAAATGCTGGCCAGCATGAACCGCAGCGCCGAGAAGGGCGGTTCGGTGTCGCTGCTGGCTGAGCGTGATTTCGACGCGCCAAGCCGCGTCAGCCTGAGCGAGGACGGCAGCGGTAACCCGGTACTCTACCTGGGCTCCGACCTGGACCGCGCCTGGTCGGGTGTAGGTCGCGCCCTGGAGCAGGGTGGCCAGTGGCGTGTCGAGGACATCAACCGCAGCCTGGGCCTGTACTACATCAACCTGTCGGAAAAGCCTGAAGACAAGCAGAACCAGCCGGGCTTCTTCGGCCGCCTGTTCGGCAGCGAGCCCACCAAGGAAGAGCGTGAAGCCCGTGCCGAGCGCTACCAGGTGCGCCTGAGCAAGGTGGGTGAAAGCGTGCAGGTCACCGTCGAGAAAAACATCAACACCGTGGCGCCGCCCGATGTCGCCCGCCGCGTGCTGAGCGCCATTCAGGACCACCTGGGCTAAGTGCGCTTCGCGGTACTCGGAAGCGGCAGCCAAGGGAACGGCACGCTGATCGCCAGTGGTGACACGTTCATCCTGGTCGATTGCGGCTTTTCCCTGCGCGAAACCGAGCGGCGCCTGGCGCTGCTCGGGGTTTCGCCGGCGCAACTCAGTGCTGTGCTGGTCACCCACGAACATGCCGACCACGTGCATGGGGTCGGCTTGCTGTCACGGCGCTACAATGTACCGGTCTACCTCAGCCAAGGCACCCTGCGCGGCATGCGCAAGCCGGTGGAGGTGGCCGGTTTTCTGGCCTGTGGCCAAAGCCTGCATATCGGCAGCCTGCAAGTGAACGCCGCGCGGGTAGAGCACGACGCCTACGAGCCCTTGCAGTATGTGGTCAGTGACGGCAAGCGCCGTTTTGGCATGCTCACCGACCTGGGCTCGTACGACGCGCTGCTGCTGGAACGCTACCAAGGCCTGGATGCACTGCTGATCGAGGCCAACCACTGCCGCGACCTGCTGGCGCGCGGTCACTACCCGGCGTTCTTGAAGCGGCGGGTAGGGGGCATGCAAGGGCATTTGAACAATCACCAGGCCGCGCGCCTGGTGCACGAGTTGGGCTGGAACAACCTGCAGCACCTGGTGCTGGCCCACCTCAGCAGCAAGAACAACCTGCCACATCTGGCGCGCCAGTGCTTCGTCGACACCCTCGGGTGCGACCCGGACTGGCTCCAGGTGGCGAATCAGGAACACGGGCTCGACTGGCGCGAAATCGCCTAGCCCAACACCTCAAGCAAGCGGAGCCCAATCATGGAAAAACGCGACGAACTCTACCGCGGCAAGGCCAAATCGGTTTACAAGACCGATGACGCCGACCGCTTGATCCTGCTGTTCCGTAACGACACGTCGGCGTTCGACGGCAAGCGCATCGAACAGCTCGACCGTAAAGGCATGGTGAACAACAAGTTCAACGCCTTCATCATGCAAAAGCTGGAAGAAGCCGGCGTGCCGACCCAGTTCGACAAGCTGCTGGGCGACAACGAATGCCTGGTCAAGAAGCTGGACATGATCCCGGTCGAATGCGTAGTGCGTAACTACGCGGCCGGCAGCCTGGTCAAGCGCCTGGGCGTTGAAGAAGGCATCAAGCTGGAGCCGTCCACCTTCGAGCTGTTCCTGAAAAACGACGAGAAGGGCGACCCGTTCATCAACGAGTCCCACGTTGTCGCGTTCGGCTGGGGCACCGCCGAGCAGTTGGCAGAAATGAAAAAGCTGTCGTTGAAGGTCAACGAAGTGCTGAGCAAGCTGTTCGATGACGCCGGCCTGCTGCTGGTCGACTTCAAGCTGGAGTTCGGCGTATTCCACGGCCAGATCGTGCTGGGTGACGAGTTCAGCCCAGACGGTTGCCGCCTGTGGGACAAAGAAACCCGCAAGAAGATGGACAAGGACCGCTTCCGCCAGGGCCTGGGCGACGTGATCGAAGCCTACGAAGAAGTTGCCAAGCGCCTGGGCGTGCCGCTGTAAGCGGTGCGTTCACGCAAGCGCCTGATACCACGCGATTTTTTTTAAAAAAAGGTTTGCGTTTTAAAAGAACGCTGGTATGATGCGCGGCATTGGAGAGATGCCGGAGTGGTCGAACGGGACGGATTCGAAATCCGTTGTACTGGCAACAGTACCTAGGGTTCAAATCCCTATCTCTCCGCCATACGCGAAGTAGCCGAAGCCCCCGAAAACGTTGAAGTTTTCGGGGGCTTCGTCGTTTTGGTGGTTTGGATCAGGGCAGCCATCGGCAAAATGGTTCTGTGATGTTGTCGGTGGGCAGTGTTTTTATTGCCCTGGAATCGTGTTTGCCGGGCTGGCCCCTTCGCGGGCACGCCCGCTCCCAAAGGGGACGGTGCTGCACCTGAAAACCTGTGGGAGCGGGCGTGCCCGCGAGGGGGCCGGTCCTGCCGACGCTGAGGACCGCAACATTTTGTCTTGAACTGCCAATAGCACCTTGGGCTACAATGCGGCCCTCTACTACACCACTCACGCCCAGGCCAAACGCCGTAATGATTACGCGCGCTGGGCGATGACTTTTTCTGACATGGATTCGTTGGATGCTTCGCGCCGTACTGGTCTTCCTTTTTGCCCAGCGCCGGGCGGCTGAATTGCCGCTCGCGACCAGTGCCGCGCCCCCTCTCAAATCAACGCACACCTTCGCCTGCCGCCGCCTGCCATTGGCTGCGGTACGCGGCTGTGCGCCCCATCGACAATGGAGTGCTCCACTTGCGTAAGAAATTCGTCGCGTCCCTACTGGCGGTCGCCATCGCTTCTACCACGGCCTGTGCACAGCTCGGGATCAGCAAAGAGCAAGCGGGCACGGTAATCGGTGGCCTGGCTGGCGTTGCCATCGGTTCGACCTTGGGCAGTGGCAACGGCAAGATTGCCGCCGCGCTGATCGCGGGCGGGATTGGCGCCTACGTCGGCAACCGCATCGGCAATATGCTCGATGAGAAGGACCAGCAGGCCCTGGCGTTGCGTACCCAGGAAGTACTGAGCCAGCAGCAGGCTACCGCCAGCGCCCAGCCCGTGACCTGGAAGTCCGACCACTCTGGTGCCAGCGCGCAGATCGTGCCAGGCAAGGAATACACCAAGACCAAGCAGGTCGAGGTCAAGCGCGCGCCCAAGATCCAGGCCGTGCCGTCGATGAAGCTGATCAACGAACCGTACGTGACCACCAGCGACAACCTGAACGTACGCGCCGCGCCGAACGCCTCTGGCGAGAAGGTCGGCAGCCTGAAGAACCACACCGAGTTCACCGCAGTGGGCGCCACCGGCGACTGGATCCTGGTCGGGCGCAAGGGGGTGACCGTGGGCTACGTGCACAAGGACTACGTTGAGCCCAAGGCGCAGGCCGTGGCCAAGCGCGTGACCCCGGCGGTAAACCTGGACGAGCTGGACGTTGCCGCCAGCAAGGAAACCCAAGCCTTCGACCTGGACTCGCTGCAGTCGCTGCCCACCCAGACCGTTGCCGCCGAAGCGGCCTGCCGCCCGGTCACCGTCAGCCTGAAGGCGCAAAACGGCAAGACCGAACAAGAGCAGAACACCTTCTGCAAACAAGCCAACGGCACCTGGGAACTGATCTGAGGACTCCATGAAAAAGCACGCGCTCGCGCTGGCTGTGGTCGGCGTTTGTGGTCTGGTACCGCAAGCGTTCGCCCATGAGCTGGCCTATTCCAAGAAAGACAACATCAAGGTCGAAGTGCCTGGCGATGCCAGCACCTGGTGCAAACCCCAGGTCGACCTGACCATCAGCCGCCCAGCCTGGGATAACCAGGAACTGCTGACGGGCCTGCTGAGCAAGCTGCCGTTCGTGTTTGCCAAGGACTGCTCGACCGCCAAGGTGAGTTGGAAGGCAGTCGATGGCAACGGCAAGCTTTACGCCAGCGGCTCGGGCAATGCCAGCAACCTGGGGCTGGTGACACTGGCTGCTGCACCTGCCGTTGCCGCCCCGGCGCCTGCTGCACCGGAACCGGTACCGGAACCGGCAGCGGAGCAGGCACCTGCCCCGACCCCGGCACCTGCCACGGCAGCGGCCCCGGCAGCCGCCGAACCCGCCCCCGCGCTGGCACAACCGGCACCGGCGCCCGCCGTAGCGGCAGAACCAGCGCCTGCTGCGCCCGCCCAAGCCCCTGCTGCACCACCCGCGGCGGCCCCAGCCCCAGCAGTGGCCGCAGCCCCCAGCTCGGACTTTGGCCGCCCGGTGGTCCTGGCAAACCCCAACCTGATGCAGGTAACCGACGGCGCCGGCTGCAAATGGGTGCTGAGCAAGTCGATCATCGGCGCAGGCGACACCCTGTCGTTCGGTACCACCCCGGCCATGCCGTGCCCGGCCTCCGGCTTTGGCCAAGGCAGCTTCGACAGAATCAGCTGGAAAGCGGTGGGTACCTATCGCGGCGATAACTGGGACAAGGTCTATGCCCACCCCAGTGGCCTGATCTTCACCAAGCGCCTGGAGGCCGCAGTGAAGGACAAGGCGGTTTCCTACCTGACTGCCGACGCAGACCAGGCCGCATTCCTGGTGGGTGAGATCCCCGGCCGGCAGATGAAGGTGTACCTGACCTTCAGTCGTTCCAGCTATGGCGTATTGCGCCCGTTCGGCAGCGACCCGTACTACGTGGCGGTCACCCCGGACGAATCATTTGCCCTGGACCCGGCCAAGTACAAGGAGGCCGCGCTGGAGATCTTCGACCTGGTCAAGACCGCCTCGCCGTCCACCACCGATGTGGCCACCCTGTTGATCGTCAAGGACATCTCGGCCATCACCAACAGCCTTTGGGGCAATGACGCGCAGAAGATCACCCGCAACCGCATCGGCATCAACCGCCAAGGCCTGTTCTTCGATGTGCGCGACGGTGCCAACTGGGCGGTACAGCGTGAGCAGCAACGCCAGCGCGAGCTGCGCCAGCGCCAGCAGGAACTGGCGCGCGTGCACACCCGTGTGCTGGAGCGCTACCAGCAGCTGCAGGACGGCATGAGCGAGTTCAAGGGGCGTGAAACCGAGGCACTGGCGCAGATGGCCGGCATCAAGGTGCGCTTCGCGTCGCCACTGGAGCAGCAGAACCCGGCGACCTCGGCCACTGTGGCGACGATGATGGTGCATGTAACCGGCAAGCAGGGCGACTTCTACAACATCGATTTCCCGAGCAAAGGCCGCCTGGTCGCGGACGAGGAATACGGCGAGGGCTGGTACGTAACCCAAGTGGCCAACGCCACGCCGTACTACCCGCTGGACGACGGCCGCGCGGTGCCCACCTACCGCGCCTACAGCGCCGGCGAGCCTGCGGCCTGCAAGCAGGAACACTGTGCCGACCGCGTATCGTTCGGTGCCGTACTGGCCAAGGAATTCCCCAACGCCGGCATCGATTTCAGCTGGACCCCCGAGGTCTCCCAACAGTACGTGAACGACTGGAACAACGCTTCCGCCATGGTCCAGTGAGGCAAACACCATGATCAAACAGATGAACAAGAAGCAGCTGCTGATGGGCGGTGTGGCCGCAGCGGTGCTGGTGCTTGGCGGTGGCTATGCCCTGCTTTCCAGCTCGGGCAAGAAGGCTGCGATGGCCTACTACGACGACTTCAAGGAGCGCTACTTCCTGGAAGACGTCTTGTCAGAGGGCGACATTTCCTACTCGGCGTTTTCCGGCAACCTGACCGTGGCCGACCCGGAGATCCGCGTGGCCGCTGCACAGACCAACGGGGCTCAGCAGTTCATGCGCGGCCTGTCAGGCCTGATGGAGTCGGTGCAGGGCAGTTCGGCTGAGGAAGGCCTGGCCGGTTGGGCCAAGTACCAGCTCAACGCCAGCCGTGATGTGGCCGGCGTGTACCTGAAGGCAGATGCGCTGAAGCTGGCCCATGACGGGGACAGCAAGGACGGCAGTATCCATGTGCAGTTGCTGGGCATGCAGATGGGCAACCCGTTCGTGGCCACCAAGGGCGCCGAGGTGGTGTTGGTGGCCGATGTCAGCGACGAGATCCAGCCACGGGCCGAGCTGCTCGCCAACGGGCGCGCCGCCCCGTCGAGTTTCAACTGGGGGGGCAACATGGCCGTGCGCCAGCCGCTGACCGGTGCCTTCCTGGTCAGCAGTACCGGCGACTTTGGTACCACGGTCGACCTGGACTTCACCATCAAGCGCTCCAGCGACGGTGAAGGCTCGATGACGTTCGTGGTTACCCACCGCAACGACGGCTCCAAGGTCGGTGAGATCGTGCGCAAGGCGGAGTTCCAGTCGCTGCCGGAGCTGGACGATGTTGAAACCCAGCTCAAGAGCGCCCTGAGTGCCATGGTGATCGGTGCCTACAGCGCGTATTCCGGCCAGGCGGTGCTGGCGGAGGCGGTGAGCGGCTTTGCCCGCAAGGCCAAGGTCGAGAACTACACCTTGAGCTACAGCGGCTTCAAGCCGCTCAAGCAGGCGTTCAACGATTACCAGCAGCGGGTTCCCAAGGCCAAGTTCGCGGCATTCTGCCAGGAAGTGGGGCTGTCATCGTGGAGCAGTGATTTCGGCACGAAGGCGAAGAACCACAGCGACTCCGAATGTGCCATCGGGCAGAAGCTGGTCGAAGACGGCCAGTTCGAGGAAACCTACACCTTCAAGGAAGGCAAGAGCCTGTTCGCAGCAGTGTTCGTGAGCAAG
This sequence comes from Pseudomonas sp. PARCl1, assembly GCF_947311875.1. Classification (NCBI taxonomy): domain Bacteria; kingdom Pseudomonadati; phylum Pseudomonadota; class Gammaproteobacteria; order Pseudomonadales; family Pseudomonadaceae; genus Pseudomonas; species Pseudomonas sp. PARCl1. The sequence continues at coordinate 15,560 of NZ_CAMZMX010000041.1, read as the reverse complement.
GCGTACCAGCTGGAAACCGATTGATAGGGGAGGGCTGAGCATTCAAGACCCTGCGACTTGGATCCAATGCTCAGTTTCTGTATCATCCCGCCGCCATCAGACGATGGCCGCAAATGTTTCATTTAAAGGACTTAGTAATGAAAAAGCTGTTCAAGGCCACTGTAGCCGTTGCTGTCGTTTCGGGTATTGCCCTGTTGTCGGGTTGCACTGGCCAGGTTTACAACCAACCGAAAAACTGCACCTACGACTACCTGTTCCACCCTTCGGTTTCCATCTCCAAGATCATCGGTGGCTGCGGCCCGATCGATAAACTGCCTCAGCAGCAGTAATCTTGGCGGTACCCTGATCGCGCCCCTTGCGGCGTGATCCAATGCCCCCGGTCATGCAAATGGCCGGGGGTTTTTGTTTTCCCGGCAAGGGTTACCAGCGCAGCGAAACGGTGCCGAGCAAGGTGCGCTCTTCACCCCAGTAGCAGCGCCCGGCGTTATTGCAGCCGGCCACGTATTCTTTGTCGAACAGGTTGCGCGCGTTCACCTCTACCGACCAGTTGTCGTCTATCGCGTAGCCTACCTTGGCGTCGACCAAGGTTACGTCACCCGTGCTCGCTGAGGTCGCTGTTCAGTTCAAGCTCCACACCCTTGGCGCGGCTGGCGCCGATCTGACGGTAGTCACCCACGGCCGCGTCGTAGAGCACATCGTCCTTTTTGCGCAGGTCGAACACCGATGCGGTAAAGGCGGTGTTCCAGCCTTTGGGTTCGTACTTGATTCCGAGTTCGTACTGCTCGCTGGTGGTGGGGTCGAGTGGGCCGCTTCTGCTTTCGGTCTGCTGGGTCGGGGCGAAGGCGGTGGCATAGCTGGCGTACGGTGACAGGCCATTGTCGAACTGGTACATCACGCCGGTTTGCCAGGTGAACTTGCTGTCCCAGCTGTTCATGTCGGCCGCGGCGTTGAGGGTGCCTGCCTTGTTGCGGTATTGGCTGTTGACCCGGTCCAGGCTCAGCCCTGCCAGCACGGTGTGGTCGAAGGCGCCGGGGGTGAAGTGGCCTTCGAACTGGTTGTCCAGCGAGTAGGCGATGGACTTGTTATAGCGGTCGTAGGCCGTGTTGCCGAGGGTACTGCCGAAGCCGTTGTCGTTCAGGTTGCCTGGCCACAATTCTTGGCGGTCGATGCGCGACTGCAGGTAGCGCGAGTTCTGGCGGAACTGCCAGGTGTCGTTGAAGCGGTGGCTGAACGCGTAACCCAGGGTCCAGGTTTCCCGCTCGAAGTTGTCCCAGTCCGGGTTGCCGGACAACTGGTCCTTGTCGATCTTGCCGTTGGGGTTGTGCAGCAGGGTACCGGCGGCGGGGAAGCCCAGCTCCATCAGGGTGCGGTCGCGCTGATAGGTGGCCAGCACGGTCAGGCTGTTGTCATCATCGAAATTCAGCGTCAGCGAGGGGGCAAGGTACAGGCGGTCGTCGGGCTGGTGGTCGACCTGGGTGTCGGCGTTGCGGCCCAGCATCACCAGGCGGCCCAGTACATTGCCCGCATCGGTCAATGGCCCGGAAATGTCCACGCCCAGCTGGCGGCGGTTGTGCGAGCCGTAGCTCAGTTGCACTTCCCCGCGGGGCTCGGCGGTGGGCTGCTTGCTGACCAGGTTGACCACGCCGCCGGGGGCGTTTTCACCGTACAGGATCGAAGTCGGCCCGCGGAACACCTCCACGCGCTCCAGGCCATAGGGTTCGCTGCTGGTGTCGTAGCGGTTGCCCTGTACCCGCAGGCCGTCGCGCAGCAGGCCATAACCGTAATCGGTAGCGTTGAAGTCGCGGATGAAGAACAGGTCGCCGGCCTGGCCATCGCCGCCGGCGAAGGGCGGCGAGAAAATGCCCGGCACATAGCCCAGCACTTCGGTGAGGGTTTGTGACTGCTGGTCGTCCAGGCGCTGGCGGGTCACCACCGAGACAGAGCGTGGGGTATCGGCCAGGGCGCTGCTGGTCTTGCTGGCCGTGCTGCTGGCGACCGCACGGTAACCCGTGTCGCTCTGGCCGTTGCTGACCAGCAGTGTGGCTGCATTGATCGCGGTAGCGTCCAGTTGCAGGGCGTTGCCCTCGGCCAGCGGTTGCAGCACATAGCCGGCGTTGCCTTGTGCAACCGCTTGCAAGCCACTGCCCTGTAGCAGGCGGGCCAGGCCCTGGGCCACGCTGTAGCGGCCTTGCAGGCACTGGCTGAGCTTGCCGGCGGCCAGCTCGTTGCTGCCGGCCAGGTAGATGCCGGCCTGGCTGCTGAACTGGTTGAGGGCGCTGGCCAGCGAGCCGGGGGCGATATCGAAGCGGGTTTCGGCGGGCTGTTCGGCATGGGCCAGGTTGGCCGGCAACATCAGCGGTGCGGCGGCACACAGCGAAAGGGGCGCGGCAAGCGCCAGGCGAAGCATGGGTTGGAAGGGCGTCGGCATGCGGGTCTCTGGAGTCGGTAAGGTGAGTTGGACGGGCTATGCCGGGCTAACCGAACGCGATTGGAAAAAGGGAACTGGCTTGGCATTATTTTTCATGACTGATGAACACCGTGTCGCCTGCTTCGCGGGCTCGCCCGCTCCCACAGGTACTGCGCCGGCTTCGAGTTCACCCTGTCTCTGTGGGAGCGGGCATCCCCGCGAAGAATCCAGCGCGATGCAAGGCGCTGGGTTCAAAGGTGTTCAGGTATCAAGCCGGCTCGACTGTGACCCACCACGGCGTCAACCGCTGCACCCGCACCGGCAGTGCCGCTTGCAGCAATTCCAGCGCCCGGTCGGTATCGTTGAGCGGAAACGCCCCCATCACCGACAACGTCGCCACCTCCGGGTGCCAGCCCAGGTGCCCATGGCGGTAGCGCCCAAGGGTTTGCAGCAAATCGGCCAAGGGCATGCCTTCGGCGTTCAGTCTGTGCTGAACTGCAATCGGCAAGATGTTTTGCCTGCGCGCCATGGGACAACCTGCCGCCTTGACGCAAAGGGCTGCAATTTGTTTGTGCAGGCATTTCAAGTACAATCGGCAAAACGATTCAGCCAAGTCAGTCAATTCGACAAAAGGCAGGGTCGTTTTCTCGTTCTCTAGCTGCTGAACAATGATCAATAACAAGCCTGCGCTGAAGAACACGCTTTACTTGGGCCAGCCACAGGCCCTCCCTCTGTTCTTATGACTGGAATTGATCAATGTTCAAGAAAGCTGGCAAGACCTTGCTGGGTCTGGCTGTCGCTGCAAGCTGCATGCAAGCGCACGCCGCAGAAACCAAGAAAGTCGACGTACTGCTGGTCGGCGGCGGCATCATGAGCTCCACCCTGGCCGTGTGGCTGCACGAGCTGGAGCCAAGCTGGTCGATGGAAATGGTCGAGCGCCTGGACGGCGTGGCCGAAGAAAGCTCCAACGGCTGGAACAACGCCGGTACCGGCCACTCGGCGCTGGCCGAGCTGAACTACACCCCGGAAGACAAAGACGGCAACATCAATATCTCCAAGGCCATCGAAATCAACGAGGCCTTCCAGATTTCCCGTCAGTTCTGGTCGTGGCAGGTCCGCCAGGGCGTGCTGAAGAACCCGCATTCGTTCATCAACACCACCCCGCACATGAGCTTCGTCTGGGGCGATGACAACATCAAGTTCCTGAAGAAGCGTTACGACGCGCTGCAGGCCAGCCCGCTGTTCCGCCCGATGCAGTACTCCGAGGACCACGCGCAGATCGCCAAGTGGGTCCCGCTGATGATGGAAGGCCGCGACCCGAACCAGAAGCTGGCCGTGACCTGGACGCCAATCGGCACCGACGTGAACTTCGGCGAGATCACCCGCCAGTTCGTTGGCCACCTGCAAACCCAGAAAGGCTTCGACCTGAAGCTGTCCAGCGAAGTGCAGGACATCACCCGCAACAAGGACGGCTCCTGGCACGTCGAGTACAAGAACCTGAAGGACGGTACCGAGTCGGCCACCGACGCCAAGTTCCTGTTCATCGGTGCCGGCGGTGGTGCCCTGAAGCTGCTGCAGAAGTCGGGCATTCCTGAAGCCAAGGAATACGCAGGCTTCCCGGTGGGTGGCTCGTTCCTGGTGACCGAGAACCCGACCGTGGCCATGCAGCACATGGCCAAGGCCTACGGTATTGCTTCGACCGGCGCGCCACCCATGTCGGTACCGCACCTGGACACCCGCGTGCTGGACGGCAAGCGCGTGGTCCTGTTTGGCCCGTTCGCCACCTTCTCCACCAAGTTCCTGAAGAACGGTTCGTACCTGGACCTGCTGAGCACCACCACCCCCCACAACGTGTGGCCGATGACCAAGGTCGGTATCGAGCAGTACCCGCTGGTGGAGTACCTCGCTGGCCAGCTGATGCTGTCTGACGACGACCGCTTCGAAGCCCTGCGCACCTACTTCCCGAACGCCAAGAAGGAAGACTGGAAACTGTGGCAGGCCGGCCAGCGCGTGCAGATCATCAAGCGTGATGCCGAGAAGGGCGGTGTGCTGAAGCTGGGTACCGAAGTGGTGGCCTCCGAAGACCGTACCATCGCGGGCCTGCTGGGCGCCTCGCCAGGTGCTTCGACCGCTGCGCCGATCATGCTCAACGTGCTGGAAACCGTGTTCAAGGAGAAGGTCGCTACCCCAGAGTGGCAGGCCAAGATCAAGCAGATCGTTCCGAGCTACGGCACCAAGCTCAATGATTCGGCAGCGGCCACCCAGAAAGAGTGGAACTACACCGCTGAAGTACTGCAACTGGAGAAGCCACCGGTGATCGACGCCAGCGTTGGTACCACCGTTGCGCCAAGCCAACCGGTTGAAAGCAAGCCAGAGAACGACATGGCGCTGTAATTGGCCGCCAGGTTGTGACCGAAAGCCACGGGGGTGACCTCGTGGCTTTTTTGTTGCCTGTTAGCGGCTGTTTGCGGCGCAGGGCAGGTATTACTGCTGGCGCAGAATGCACGCCAGCAACCCCGGGAAGCGGGCCTCCAGCATTTCGCTGCGCAGCGAATTCATATGGGTTGTGCCCACATTGCGGGTATGCACCAACCCCGCATCACGCAAGACGCGAAAGTGGTGGGACATGCTCGACTTGGGCCGGCCGCCGTCCAGTTCGCCGCACGTGGCTTCGGCCACACCGGCCAGCTGGCGCACGATGCCCATGCGCACGGGGTCGCTCAGGGCGTACAGCAGGCGCTCCAGCACCAGGTCTTCAGGGTTGGGATGTTTATAGGCTCGCATGCTGCACATGATACCGGGGGTTTCCATTATTGCCATAGTTCGATTATGATCGAACAATCGTATCCATATAGCCCGGGAGTTTCCCATGTCCGCGTTGTTCCAACCTTACACCCTCAAGGACGTCACCCTGCGCAACCGCATCGCCATTCCGCCGATGTGCCAGTACATGGCCGAGGACGGCATGATCAACGACTGGCACCATGTGCACCTGGCCGGCATGGCCCGTGGCGGTGCCGGCTTGCTGGTGGTCGAAGCCACGGCGGTGGCACCGGAGGGGCGCATTACCCCCGGCTGCGCCGGCATCTGGAGCGACGCCCATGCCCAGGCGTTCGTACCGGTGGTACAGGCGATCAAGGCAGCAGGTTCGGTACCGGGCATCCAGATCGCCCACGCCGGGCGCAAGGCCAGCGCCAACCGGCCCTGGGAAGGTGACGACCATATTGCCGCCGACGATGCCCGCGGCTGGGAAACCATTGCCCCGTCGGCCATTGCCTTTGGTGCACACCTGCCCAAAGTGCCGCGTGCCATGACCCTGGAGGACATCGCCCGGGTCAAGCAGGACTTCGTCGATGCCGCCCGCCGTGCACGCGATGCCGGCTTCGAGTGGATCGAGCTGCACTTTGCCCACGGCTACCTGGGGCAGAGCTTCTTCTCCGAGCACTCCAACAAGCGTACCGATGCCTACGGTGGCAGTTTCGACAACCGCAGCCGCTTCCTGCTGGAAACCCTGGCGGCAGTACGTGAAGTGTGGCCAGAAAACCTGCCGCTGACGGCGCGTTTTGGCGTGCTGGAATACGACGGCCGTGATGAGCAGACCCTGGAAGAGTCGATCGAGTTGGCGCGGCGGTTCAAGGCTGGCGGCCTGGACCTGCTGAGCGTGAGTGTCGGCTTTACCATCCCTGATACCAACATCCCATGGGGCCCGGCGTTCATGGGACCGATTGCCGAGCGTGTGCGCCGTGAAGCCAAGCTGCCGGTGACGTCGGCGTGGGGTTTCGGTACCCCGCAGCTGGCCGAAGCGGCATTGCAGGCCAACCAGCTGGACCTGGTGTCGGTAGGCCGCGCGCACCTGGCCGACCCGCACTGGGCCTACTTTGCGGCCAAGGAGCTGGGGGTGGAAAAAGCCTCCTGGACCTTGCCAGCGCCTTATGCGCACTGGCTTGAGCGTTATCGCTGATATCGAGCGCCGCCCGCGCGGCGCATCGCGAGCTGGCGCTCGCTCCTACGTTTGTTTCGGGCCAGTCCATCCTGTGTCAGGCGCACGCGACCGCCTTTTCGTACGACGCGATATCGCGCCATACACCAAGGCGTTCGCGCGCAACACCCACAGGCATAATTGGCCAGAAACAAACGTAGGAGCGAGCGCCAGCTCGCGATGCGCCGCGCGGGCGGCGCTCGATCTCCCAAACCCTGAAGATGCCGCGCCGAGTGATGCCATCGGCAAGCCCCTAGAATCTCCCAAAACGGCCCAGCCGGTAAGCCGCCAGCTCGGCCCCGCCAGCCCGCTCGGCCAAACGCCCCACCCATTGCGCCGTGACCGCCGCCTGGGTCAACCCCAGGTGTTGGTGCCCGAACGCCAACAGCACCCGCCCGTCACACACACGGTCGATCACCGGCAGTGAATCGGGCAGCGAAGGCCGAAAGCCCATCCACGGCGTGGCGCCTTCAACACTCAGCTCTTGCTGAAACAAGCCTTTGCTCAAGCGGTGCAACTGCCACGCCCGCTGCATGCTCGGCGGCGCCTCCAGCCCGGCGAACTCCACCGTGCCCGCCAGGCGCAGGCCTTCGGCCATGGGGGTCATGATGAACTTGCGCTCCAGCGAAGTGACCGCAAAGGGCAGGCGCTGGTGTTCGCCAGGCAGCATCAGGTGGTAGCCACGCTCGGTGTCCAGCGGCACCCGTTTGCCGGTCAGGGCCGCGGTGAGCCGTGCCGAATGCGCACCGCAACTGAGCAGCACCTGGCGGGCGTTGAACGTGCCCTGGGCGCTGGCCAGGCTGACCCCGCCGCTGTGCAGGTGGCCACCCTCCACCTGCGCTTGTACAAAGCGCACGCCGCTGGCCTTGGCCGCCTCGAACAACGCGCAGACCACCCGGTAGGGGTCGATGAAATGCCCGGTCCTGGGGAAAAACAACCCGCCAAGCAACGACTCGCTCAGCTGGGGCGCGGCTGCGCGTACGGCGTGTGCCGACCAGTAATCCACGGGCACGGCCTGCTGTTGCAGGCGCGCCTGCAACGCCGCCAGCGCCTGCCGTGATTCGGGGCGCTCGAACACCAGCAGCGAGCCCGCTTCGTGAAACAGCTCGCTGCGCCCGATCGAGCCCAGCAGCTGTTGCCAGGCCCCCAGGCTGGCTTCGTTCAACCGGCGAATGCCGGCCACGCTGCGCTGGAACGGCGCTGGGCGCAGATTAAGCAGCAGCCGGGTGAACCACGGCATGGCCTTGGGCAGGTACTTCCAGTCCAGCCGCAGCGGGCCCATGGGGTCGAGCAGCATGCGTGGCAGGCGCTTGAGGATCGACAGGTCGGCAATCGGGAACACTTGCTCGGTCGCCAGGTGCCCGGCATTGCCGAACGAGGCGCCATGGCCGGGCGCCTGGCGGTCGAGTAGGGTGACCCGGCGGCCCTGACGGGCCAGTTGCAGGGCGCAGGCGACGCCGACGATGCCGGCGCCCACTACGGCGATATCGGTTTCAGCGGTTTCGTGCATGCTCAGCCTTCCCGTTTACCGTCCAGCAGGCGCCGCAGTTGCAGCGGGTTGGCCTGTTGCAGGGCCTGTGGCAGCAGCGCATCGGGGAAGTCCTGGTAGCACACCGGGCGCAGGAAACGCAGGATCGCCGCTGTACCCACCGAAGTGGTGCGCGCATCGGTGGTGGCCGGGAACGGGCCGCCATGCACCATTGCGTCACACACCTCGACCCCGGTCGGCCAGCCGTTGACCAACAGCCGCCCGGCCTTGCGTTCCAAGGTGGGCAGCAGGGCGCGGGCGCTGTCGATGTCGGCTTCGTCCAGGTGCAGGGTGGCGGTCAATTGGCCCTCCAGGTGCTCGGCAACCTGGCGCATTTGCTCATCGCTGCTGCAGGCGACCAGCAACGAGGCCGCGCCGAATACCTCGCCCTGCAACGCCGGGTCGGCAAGGAAGGCCTCGGCCTGGGTGACGAACAGTTGCGCCTGGCACTGGTTAGGGCCGGTGCCGCCCTGGCCGCTGGCGGCAGGCTGGGCATTGGCGTTTTCCGCCAGGGCCGCGACGCCGGCCTGGTACGCACTGAAAATGCCCGGGGTGAGCATGGTTTGCGCGGCCGCCTGTTGCAGGTGGTGGCTGGCCGCACTGATGAAACGCTGCAAGGCCGGGCCTTGGCGGGCGATCACCAGGCCCGGGTTGGTGCAGAACTGGCCGGCGCCCTGGGTCAGCGACGCGACAAAGCCTTGCGCCAGTGCTTCGCCGCGGGCTTGCAGGGCCGCGTTGCACAGGAACACCGGGTTGATCGAACTCATTTCGGCATACACCGGGATCGGCTGCGGGCGTGCCTGGGCAGCCTGGCGCAGCGCCATGCCACCGCTGCGCGAGCCGGTGAAGCCAACCGCCTGGATGCGCGGGTCGCTGACAAGCGCGATGCCGACTTCATGGCCGGCGCCGTACAGCAGCGAGAACACACCTTCTGGCAAGCCGCACTGTTGCGCCGCCTGCGCCAGGGCCCGGCCGACCAGTTCGCTGGTGCCGGGGTGCGCGCTGTGGGCCTTGACCACGACCGGGCAGCCTGCAGCCAATGCCGAGGCGGTGTCACCGCCGGCCACCGAGAAGGCCAAGGGGAAGTTGCTGGCGCCGAACACGGCCACCGGCCCCAAGGCCACCTGGCGCTGGCGCAGGTCGCTGCGCGGCAGCGGCTGGCGTTCGGGCAGGGCTTGGTCGATGCGCACATCCAGCCATTCACCGGCGCGCACGACACGGGCGAAGGTGCGCAGCTGGGTGCAGGTACGGCCGCGTTCGCCCTGGATGCGCGCCTTGGGCAGGCCGGTTTCGGCCACGGCCCGGTCGATCAGGGCATCGCCCAGCGCTTCGATCTGCGCGGCGATGGTTTCGAGAAAGTGGGCCCGTTGTTCGAGCGAGGTTTCGCGGTAGGCATCGAACGCCGCCCAGGCCAGGGCGCACGCTTGGGCCACCTGTTCGCCGCTACCGCCGAAGTAGGGTGGTTCCAGCGCCTGGCCGGTTGCCGGGTTGACGGCGTGGATCGCCGCGCGGCTGCCGGTTACCGGGGTGTGGCCGATCAGCAGGTTGCCTGTAAGGGTCATGGAGCCTCCTTGGGGAATCAGGTGCATGTAGCAAGGCAAAACGTGCCCCTGTAGGAGCGGCCTTGTGTCGCGATTGGGCTGCGCAGCAGCCCCAAGGGTTGCGCGCAGACGCATGAATTGCCGGGGCTGCTGTGCAGCCCGATCGCGACACAAGGCCGCTCCTACAAGAGACCGCGCAGGCCATACGTCAGGCCAGGTTCTGCTCGGCCGACCAGCTGGCGTACCAGGTGCGGAACAGGGCGTACTGCTGCTCGGCATAGTTGCGCTGGGCGTCGGTCAGGGCGTCGGTCTCGTTGAAATGCAGGCTGTACTCGCGATCGCCGTTGAGCACCATCAAATGCTTGTAGTACAGCACCAGGTCGCAGCCTTCATCGAACGACGACAGCACCGCCAACGCCGCTTCCAGCTCACGCGCCAGGCGGCGGGCGCGGGCGTCGCCCTTGGCCGCCTGCTTGCTCAGGCTTACCAGTTGCAGCACTTCACGCGGCAGGGCGTTGCCGATGCCGGTGATGGCACCGGTGGCGTTGCAGTTGACGAAGCCATGCACCACCTGGGTATCGACGCCGACCATCAGGGTCACGTCATCGTCCTTGGAGGTGATGTGTTCGGCGGCGTAGCGCAGGTCGGCGCCACCGCCGAACTCCTTGAAACCGATCAGGTTGGGGTATGCGCTGCGCAGTTCGAAGAACAGGTCGGCGCGGGTGGCAAAGCCGTAGTAGGGGCTGTTGTAGATCACGGCCGGCAGCTTCGGTGCCGCGGCGAGAATGGCCGAGAAGTGGTGTTTTTGCGCGATCAGCGAGGCGCCGCGGCTAAGCACGCGGGGGATGACCATCAGCCCGGCGGCGCCAACCTTGGCCGCGTGGGCGGCATGCGCCACCGCCTCGCGGGTGTTCACCGCGCCAGTGCCGACGATGGTCGGGATGCCGGCGCCCACCAGGCGTGCCACGCCTTCCTGGCGCTGGGCCTCGGTCAGCAGCGGCCAGTCGCCCATCGAGCCGCAGTACACCACGGCGCTCATGCCGGCATCGATCAGTTCACGGCCTTTGCGCACCAGCGCGTCGAAGTCCGGCTTGCGCTCGGCGGTGCACGGGGTCATCAGGGCGGGCATGGTGCCGGTGAAGATGTTGTTGTTCATGCAAGTTACTCCTGGCGAAATTCGGGTGGGTCAAAAGGCGGGGTTCAGATGCCCCAGGCGAATGGGTCCTGTTCGTCGATCAGCAGGGTGCTGTCGGCGGTCATGTAGGCGCGGCCGGTGATGAACGGGCGAATCCGCTCGCCGTCGCGCTGGTAGTGGCCCTGGAACTGGCTGCCGGTGATGCTGGCCTGCACCCAGGTCTGGCCCTCGGCCAGCTTGCCGTCGGCCGCCAGGCAGGCCAGCTTGGCGCTGGTGCCGGTGCCGCAGGGCGAGCGGTCGTAGGCCTTGCCGGGGCACATCACGAAGTTGCGGCTGTCGGCGTTGGCGTCGTCGGCAAACAGCTCGACGTGGTCGATGGGCGCGCCATGCTCGCCGGTAATGCCTTGCGCTTGCAGGGCGTTGAGCATGGCCCAGGTGTACGCGGTCAGGGCCTCGCGGTTATCCAGTTCAATGCGCTGGCCGTGTTCGGCAACCAGGAAGAACCAGTTGCCACCCCAGGCGATGTCGCCATGCACCACGCCATGCCCGGGTACGTCCACCGCCACGTGCTGGCGGTAGCGGTAGGCGGGCACGTTGGCGACAGTGACGGCGCCGTCTTCATGCAAGGTGGCGCTGACCTGGCCGACCGGGGTGTCGATCTTGTGCACGCCGGGTGCGATCAGGCCCAGGTGCTGCAGCGAAGCGACCAGGCCGATGGTGCCGTGGCCGCACATGTTCAGGTAACCGGCGTTGTTGAAGAAGATCACCCCGCAGGTGGCGTCGGCAGACACTGGCGGGCAGTACAGCGCGCCCACCAGCACATCGTTGCCGCGTGGCTCCAGCAGGCAGGCGCGGCGCCACGGGTCGTGCAGCTCGCGCAGTTCGTCGCGCTGCTCGGCCATGCTGCGGCCATGCAGTTGCGGGAAACCCTGCATCACCAGGCGGGTAGGTTCGCCGCCAGTGTGGGAGTCGATGACGTGTATCTGTTTCATGGGCCTGTCCCTGTTTGATCTGTATGGTCATGTGCTGCTGGTGCGGGCCTCATCGCTGGCAAGCCAGCTCCCACAGGTAAAGCCCTTCACCGCGCCAGTGCAGCCGAGCGCGGGTCTGTCAGGGGCTCATGGCTGGCTTCGCTTTCGTCCTCGCCTTCCAGGCGTACAAGGTGGGCAGGCACACCGGTAGCGGCCCCCCAGTAGTAGATGCCCAGCGCACTCACAGCCACCGCCACCGTGTCGAGTGGGTGGCCAAGCACGCCCAGGCCGCCGAAGCTGCCCAGCCAGGACAGCAGGATGGTCACCGCGTAGAAGCCGATCAGCCACGCCGAGCTGCGCATTTGCTGGGCCAGCGACAGGTGCTGGGTCGGTACGAAGCGTTTGCACATCAGGTACAGCACGAACATCACGATTTGCAGGGCCAGCAGCCAGGACACGGTGTTCCAGCCCGACCAGTACACGATCAGTGCGGCGATGATGAACGACAGGGGGCCCAGCACCGCCATGCCCTTGACCCGGAACGGGCGCGGCATCTCGGGGACGTTGCGGCGCAGCGCGGCGACACTGACCGGGGCCACGGCATAGCTCAGCACCAGGGCTGCGGACACCACGTTGATCAGCGCCTCCCACGACGGGAAGGGCAGGGTCCAGAACACCGACAGCGCGAAGGTCAGCCACAGCGCCGGGCGCGGGATGCCGGACTCGGCGTCGATACGGGTGAAGTAGCGGAAGAAGGTGCCGGTTTGCGCCCAGCCATAGATCACCCGTGGGGTGGCGTTCATGTAGATGTTGCCGCAGCCACTGGGCGAGATCACGGCGTCGGCCACCACCAGGTAGGCCAGCCAGCCCACCCCCAGTGCCAGGGCGATATCACGGTAGGGCAGGGCCAGTTCCTTGGTTACGCTGGCCCAGCCGTTGGCCAGCATTTCGGTGGGTACGCTGCCGAGGAAGGCCAGTTGCAGCAGGGCGTAGATGGCGGTGGACAGCAGCACCGACAGGATCAGTGCGATCGGGATGGTGCGCTGTGGGTTCTTCACTTCGCTGGCCACCGAAATGATCGGTGTCAGGCCAAGGTAGGCGAAGATGATGCCACCGGCCGATACGGCCATCTCCACGCCAGACAAACCGAAGGGGGCAAAGCCTTGCACGGTGAAGTTCTGCGGCTTGAAGAAGGTGAACAGCACGCCGATCACCAGCAGCGGCACGATGAACTTGAACACGCTGATCAGGTTGTTGGCCTTGGCAAAGGTTTTCACGCTGCGGTAGTTGAGGAAGAAGAACAGCCCCAGCAAGGCGAACTGCACCAGCCAGCCAAGCACGGTGGGGTCACTGGAGCCGGCCTTGGTCAGTTCGGGAAACCAGGCGGCAGCATATTGGCGCGAGGCGACCACCTCGATGGCGATCAGGCTGGAGAAGGCGATCAGGGTGATGAAGCCCATCAGGTAGCCCAGCAGCGGGCCGTGCGAGTACACCGGGTAGCGCACCACGCCACCGGCGCGGGGCAGGGCGGCGCCCAGTTCGCAGTACACGATGCCCAGCAGCAGCACGGCGAAGCCGCCGAGGAACCAGGAGAGAATGCCGGCCGGGCCGGCGATGGCCGCAACGTGGCTGGCGGCGAACAGCCAACCGGAGCCGAAAATGGCGCCGAGGCCGATGAAGGTGAGGTCCAGCAGCGATAACTGTTTCTTGAATTTGCCTGACATGGGTTCGCCTTTTTGTTGGTTATTGGATAGGCAGGTCTGATGTCACCAGGTGCGGCTTTCGGGCCGCGTTCTTGTAGGGCTTGGGCGGCTTGCGTGGGGCATAGAATGGGCCGATCGGGGCGGCGGTTCTTGATGGTTTTCTGCAAGGGGCATGACGAAATCGGCACAGTTGGGAAAAAGCAGTGGTCAGCCACAAGGGTGGGGAATAGGCTGTAGGCCATACCGTATAAGGGCTGTAGGTATGTGTGAGTAGTGCCGGCCTCTTCGCGGGCTCGCCCGCTCCCACAGGTACAGCACAGGATTCGGGAATTGTGAGGTACCTGTGGGAGCGGGCATGCCCGCGAAAGGGCCGACAAAGCCAACAGAGATCGAGCAGATGACCGACACCCCCCTGGCACCCCTCTACCACTCCCTGGACCAGCACCGTCCCGCCTCCCTCGAGGCCCTGCTGGCCGGTGTCTCGCTGCTGCTGCCGATCCTCGACGCCATCCCCAACGCTGCGATTTTCATCAAGGACCCGGCCGCCCGCTACGTGCTGGCCAACAACACCTTGGTCCAGCGCTGTGGCCTGAAGCGCCTGCAACCGTTGCTGGGCAAGACCAGCGCCGAAGTGTTTCCGGCGCAGCTCGGTCCCGGCTACACCGAACAGGACCGCCGCGTGCTCAAGGAGGGCCTGGTGCTGGAAGACCAGCTGGAGCTGCACCTGTACGGCAGCCGCGAGCCAGGCTGGTGCCTGACCCACAAGCGCCCGTTGTACAGCCAGGCGGGTGAGATCATTGGCCTGGTCGGCATCTCGGTCGACCTGCAGTCAGCGGCCGACAGCCACCCTGCGTACCAGCGCCTGGCCGCGGTGGACGAACATATCCGCCAGCATTTTCACCAGCCCATAAGCATGCGCGAGCTGACCCGCATCGCGGGCATTTCGGTGGCCCAGCTGGAGCGCTATTGCAAGCGGGTGTTCCACCTCACGCCACGGCAGATGATCCACAAGGCGCGCCTGGAGCACGCCCATCGCTTGCTGCATTCAGAATTGCCGATCACCGAGGTGGCCATGTGCTGCGGCTACACCGACCACAGCGCCTTCAGCCGCCAGTTCAAGCAACTGACCGGCTTCACGCCGCGCCAATACCGCCAGGCGACCAGCGATCAGCCCGCCTGAAACAGTGCCTGCGCCTCGGCAAAGCACTGCTCGGCAATGGCCGAACGTGGCTCGCTGCGGCGCAGCAGCAGGCCGACCGGGCTATGGATGGCGGCGTCGGCCACCGGCAGGATGCGCAAGTGCTCGCTGAGGTCTTCCAGGCCGCAGTCCAGTGGCATGATCGCGCAGCACATGCCGGTGTTGATGGCCTGAATCAGTTGGAAGCTCGAATCGCTTTCCAGCACCGCATTGGGCTCCAGGCCACGGCTGCGAAAGCTCAGGTCCAGTGACTGGCGGTAGTGCATGCCTTTGCTCAGCAACCCCAGCGGAATGTCGCCGAGTTCGTCCCAGCGCAAGCTGTCGCTGGCAAACCGGAAGTGCCGGGTGTCATGCAGCAGGCCCATGGTGGTGATGCCCAGCTCGATCACTTCGAAGAAGCTGGTGTTGACCTGGTCCAAATAGCAGATGCCCAGATCGAGCTGGTTGCGGCTAAGGCCGTCGATGACCTGTTCCGAGCTCAGCGAACTGAGCTGGAAGTGCAGCTCCGGGTATTTTTCCCGCAGCGGCAGCAGCAGGCGCATGGGGTTGAAACTGGCCAGCGGCACCGTGCCCAGGCGCAGGCTGCCGACCACCTGGCCCCGGCAGCTGGCGGCTTCGGCCTGCAGGCCGTCGTGGGCGGCCAGCAGGGTGCGGGCCCAGGCCAGAATGCGCTCGCCGGCTTCGGTGAAGCCCTCGAAGCGCTGGCCACGTTTGACCAGCACCAGGTCCAGTTCGTCCTCCAGGTTGCGCAGGCGCATGGACAGCGTCGGCTGGGTGATATGGCAGAGCGCCGCCGCCTGGCCGAAGTGGCGGGTCTGGTCGAGGGCGATGAGGAACTTGAGCTGCTTGATGTCCATGGAAGTGCCTGGGATGCGGGGTGTGTTGACCTTAACCAACTCTGCGGTGGCTGGCCATTGTTAGATGCTGCCTGGGCGGGCCCTGTCGCTGGCAAGCCAGCTGCCACAGGGATCGCGTCAGGGCTGACAGGTGTTTGTCACAAGAAATGCAGGGCCGGTGAGATCGAGCGCCGCCCGCGCGGCGCATCGCGAGCTGCGCTCGCTCCTACGTTTGTTTCGGGCCAGTAACCCCTGTGCCAGG
>NZ_CAMZMX010000040.1:0-48505 GCF_947311875.1 Pseudomonas sp. PARCl1 | reverse complement strand
TTTTTGTCGCGTTTGACAAAAAGTGACTCGCCGTAAGGGCGAAAAGGTGACTATGCGTCGCTATCGCAGCTGGAGTTTTCGCGCTATCAAAACCAGCGCTCAGGATTTCAAGCGCTGCAAAGGTGTGGGCGTTTACACCGCATGGGTATTCGTTCGCGTAGGCGACGCATAGGTATTCGTCCGCGTAGCAGAGGCCGCGATAAACCATCGGGAACCCTGCAAGCCCGGCCGACCTCTCACCCTCATGAGCCCGCTGCGGAGAACGCCGCCCATGAAACACCTCATACCATGGCTGCTGGCCACCAGCCTGACCGCCTGCGGCGACACCGCCCTGCTGAGTGTAAACGACGGCACCGGCCCTTCCCCCCAGCTACCCGCCCCCGTACGCACGCCCCTGCCCACCGTGAACATCGCCCCAGCAGTAGGCTGGCCGGAACATGCAAAACCCACGGCAGCCCCCGGCCTTCAGGTGAACGCGTTCGCCAGCGGCCTCGACCACCCCCGCTGGCTATACCTGCTGCCAAACGGCGACGTTCTCGTGGCCGAGACCAATGCCCCACCCAAGCCGGATGACGCCAAGGGCCTGCGCGGCTGGGCCATGAAAAAGGTCATGGCGCGTGCAGGGGCTGGCGTACCCAGCGCCAACCGCATCACCTTACTGCGCGATGCCGATCACGATGGTTCGGCAGAAACCCAGGTGCCGTTCATCGAGGGGCTGAACTCACCGTTCGGCATGGCCTTGATAGGCGATGACCTCTACGTCGCCGACACCGACAAGCTGCTGCGCTTTCATTACCAAAGCGGCGCAACCCACATCACCGACAAAGGCCAGGTGGTAACCGCGCTACCCGGCGGCCCGCTGAACCACCACTGGACAAAGAACGTGATCGCCAGCGCCGACGGCAAACACCTTTACGTGACAGTCGGTTCAAACAGCAATGTCGCCGAGAACGGAATGGACAAGGAACAAGGGCGGGCAGCGATCTGGGAAGTGAACCCGGCCAACGGCCAGCACCGGTTGTTCGCCACCGGGCTGCGCAACCCCAACGGCCTGGCCTGGGAGCCGAACACCGGCAGCCTGTGGACTGCCGTCAATGAACGCGACGAAATCGGCAGCGACCTGGTGCCCGATTACATCACCTCCGTGAAGGACGGCGGCTTTTATGGCTGGCCCTACAGTTACTACGGCCAGCATGTGGACAGCCGTGTGCAACCGCCCGCGCCGCAAAAGGTAGCCCAGGCGCTGGTCCCCGATTATGCTGTGGGGCCGCACACCGCCTCGCTGGGGCTGGCGTTCGCCGAACCGGGCGCGCTGCCTGCGCCATTCCAGCGCGGCGCGTTCGTCGGGCAACATGGCTCTTGGAACCGCAAGCCTCACAGTGGCTACAAGGTCATTTTCGTGCCGTTCGACCGCGCAGGCAAACCTGCAGGGAGCCCGGTGGACCTGCTGAGCGGCTTCCTGGATGAACAGGGCCAGGCCAAGGGGCGCCCGGTCGGTGTCATCAACGACGGACGCGGAGCGGTGCTGGTGGCAGACGATGTGGGCAACGTGGTCTGGCGGGTGAGCAAGGCAGCCGCCACCGCGCCGTAGCCCCGATCCCCTGCTATCAGGGGTTCTGCGCCAGGTGCCCTTGTGGAATCACCCGCTTGGCCTGCAGGTAGGCTTTGGCCCAGTAGCTGTTGGACAGGTAGTCCAAGCGCACGGTGCCACCCGTGGAAGGGGCATGCACAAAGCGCCCATCACCTACGTAGATACCTGCATGGCTGACTTGCGAGCCGCCACTGGTAGCGAAGAACACCAGGTCACCGGACTGCAACGCGTTGAGGTTTACGGTGGGCGCCCGCATGACGATCATCTCCCGCGTCGAGCGCGGCAGGCTGATGCCGGCGGCATCCCGGTAAACGTACTTGATCAGGCCGCTGCAATCGAAGCCGGAATCCGGCGTATTGCCACCCCAGCGGTAGGGCGTGCCCACCAGACCAATGGCGCGAATCAACACGTCATCGGCAACCGGCGAAGGGCTGGCCTGGCTATAGGAGGTGACCTCGGGCTTTATCACAGGGGCCGGCGCTGGGGCACGGCTGGAACAGGCAGCCAGCAAGGTTGCCAAGGAGAAGAATGCGAAGCGCGCCATCGTTGCCATGGCCATAACTTCCTGTCTGAGACCGCTGCGCCGCAGCTGAAAAGAGTTGAGAAATTAGATTAGACGCTTTCTGTAAATGCGCACGGCGGCGAGCTTTTTTTCAAAAGCACCGCCGCCGTGGCAGGGTACAGCATTTTGCTATCAGTTGCGCGCGATGTTGGTCGGCGCCATGGCCAAGGCGCGCTTGGCTTCAATGAAGGTCTTGCTCCAGTAGCGGTCACCGAGGCTGTCGATGCGCACGCCACCGCTGCGGCGGCTGCTGGAGTGGATGAACTGGTTGTCACCCAGGTAGATGCCGGCATGGCTGACGCGACCGCGGCCATTGGTGCTGAAGAACAGCAGGTCACCTGGCTTGAGTTTATTGCGCGCCACTTTCGGGGCATCGACGTTGATCATTTCACGCGTGGAGCGCGGCAGGGTCATGCCCGCCTCTTCGCGGAACAGGTAGCCGATGAAGCCACTGCAGTCGAAGCCGGACTTTTCCGAGGTACCGCCGAAGCGATACCGGGTGCCGATCAACGACATGCCGCGTTCCAGGATGCTGTCGGCCAGAACCGGCAGCTGGTAAGGCTTGCTGCTGGAGAACGACGCCAGGTCATCTTCGGTAGCCAGCTCTTCCGGTTCGCCGAATACCGACGAAGGCGAGGCTTGGGTTTTAACTGCCGCCTGAGCGGCGGCAGGGGTGTGATCCTGGGGCTGGGAAACCGGGCCTTGGGCCGCGCAGCCAAAAAGCAGGGTCACGAGTGCGAGTGGCACGAGGGGTGCAAAGCGCTTCAGCATGGGCACGACCGTGTCTGTAATCCTTTAGAAGGGGGAAACTATGCCCTCTATCATGGCCATTTGCAAATTTTATCGAAAAAGATGTGACTTTTTCGTTTTGCTGCTCTGGCCCAAGGATTTCAGGGGGTTACCAGCCGAGGGTTTCCTTGAGGAAAGGGATGGTGAGCTTGCGTTGGGCCTGCAGCGATGCCTGGTCGAGGCGCTCGAGCAGGTCGAACAGCGCACTCATGCTGCGTGCACCGCGGGTAAGGATGAAGTGCCCGACTTCGTCGGTGAGGTGCAGGCCGCGGCGCGAGGCACGCAGTTGTAGCGCACGCAGCTTGTCTTCATCGGACAGGCCACGCATCTGGAACACCAGGGCCAGGGTCAGCCGCGACTTCAGGTCCGGCAATTTCACCGGCAGTTCGCGCGGTGATGCCGAAGCGGCCAGCAACAGGCGTCGGCCGCTGTCACGCAGGCGGTTGAACAGGTGGAACATGGCCTCTTCCCAGTCTGGCTTGCCGGCGATCACATGCAGATCGTCTATGCAGACCAGTTCATACTGCGCCAGATAGTCGAGCAGCCCTACGCCACGCTCGAGCAGTTGCGCCAGTGGCAGGTAGACCGCGGGCTCACCGCGCTGCTGGAAACGGTGCGTGGCGGCCTGCAGCAGGTGGCTGCGGCCGACACCCTGCTTGCCCCACAGGTAGATAAGGCTTTCGGTCCAGCCGGCGTCGGCTTCGCACAACCGCTCGACGTAGCCCAATGCCGCAGCATTGGCGCCCGGATAGTAGTTGATGAAGGTGGCGTCATCGCGCAGGCGCACACCCAGGGGCAACTGGATCGGTGGTTTCATGCTCGCGGGCAGTCGATGAGACCGCAGGGGGCCTTAGGTGAACAATCTGCAAAGTCTATACCCGCAACGCGGGGCGCACAATCGCGGCAACCGATAGCGCAAGCAAAATCAACAGGTTGCGCTGCAACGCCCGACACTGCGCCACGCCAGGAGCGCCCCTCATGAAGCCGCGACGCGGTGGCTGGGGTTACAGCTCTGGGTCGACCTCCCCGGCATACATGTCCGACTCTTTATAAAGATCATGCACATGCCGCAGCAGCACCATGATCACCGCCGCCACCGGCAACGCCAGCAATACCCCGGTAAAACCGAACAGCTCGCCCCCCGCGAGGATGGCGAAGATCACCGCCACCGGGTGCAAGCCGATGCGGTCACCCACCAGCAACGGAGTCAGCACCATGCCTTCCAGTGCCTGCCCGATGACGAACACCGCGACAATGCCCAGCATCGGGTACAGGTCGCCGCCAAACTGGAACAGCCCGGCCACCAGCGCCGCGCCGATGCCGATGATGAAACCCATGTACGGCACGATGGCCGCCAGGCCGGCGAGCATGCCGATCAGCAGGCCCAGTTCCAGGCCCACCAGCATCAGCCCCACCGAATAGATGATGCCCAACGCCACCATCACCAGCAGCTGCCCGCGAACGAAGGCCCCCAGTACTTCATGGCACTCGCCAGCCAGGCCGACTATCTGGGGTTCGTGTTGGCGGGGCAACAGGCTGCGCAGTTTGGCCATCATCAGGTCCCAGTCCCGCAGCAGGTAGAAGCCCACGACCGGAATCATCACCATGTTGGCCAGCCAGGCGATCAGCGCCAGGCTCGAAGCGGTCGCCTGCGACAACACCACCCCGACAATGTCGGTGGTCTGGCCCATGTGCTCGCTGATCGCCGACTTGATCTTGTCGAACTTCCAGAAACCATCGGCCAGGCCAAGCCGCTGCTGCACCCACGGCAAGGCCACGTGCTGCAACCAGTCAAGCATCTGCGGCGCCAGCTCGTACAAGCGCACCAGCTGCTTGGCCAGCATCGGCACCAGCACCAGCAACAACGCCATGAACAGCAAGGTGAACAGCGCGAACACCACCACCACACCCCATGTCCGCGACAGCCCGCGGCGCTCCAGCCAATCAACCAGCGGGTCGGCCAGGTAGGCCAGCAGAATACCGATCAGAAAGGGCGTGAGAATGTTGTGCAAGCTATAGAGCAGCACGACAACCAGTAGTATGGCGCCGAGCCAGATCCAGCGACGCAGGTCAGTCAATGTCAGTACTCCTTACCAACGAAAACGCAGGCCGTCGAACGGCGGGGGTGTAGGTTGAGGCTCGGTAGCCGGGGCCTGGCCACCCGTAGGCACCGGCGTGGCCGGTACTGCGGCGGTTTGTTCCACCGGCAGCTCCTGCAACTTGGCCAGGCCCAGCTGGGCACGCAATTGCTCACGGTTGCCGGTCACGCCGTAGGTCAGGGTGGTGCCATCAGCCAACTGCAAGCGTGGGCCATAGGGTTCCAGCACCCGAGCCAACTCGGCGTAGCGCTGCAGGTTCATCCCCTGCACCTGCACCTGCAACTGGCTGCTGGCCCCCGGCCGGGTGACATAACGCGGTGCAAGGCGGTTGCCCACCGCCAGCATCACGGCATCAGCCAGTGCGGCCTGGTCGGTGCCCTCGGCAGTGCCCTGCTCGCGCTGGTCACCCAGCCACAGTTGCCATTTACCTTGCCACTTGCCATCGGCTTCCTGGGCATGCACCGCCAGCATGGCGTCGGCGCCGTAACGCTCGGCGGCCTCGCGCAGCGGCGCCGGGTCGCTGCCTTCGAGTTGCTTGGCATTGGCCACCAATTGCTCCTGCAGGTCGGCCAGCGGCAGGCGCAGCGGCAAACCGCGGTGCTGGGCGGCACGCCGCAGTGGCTGGGCACTGGGCTGGCCATCACCGACCAGGCTGCTGCCTTCGACACTGTCATTGAGCCACCAGCTGAGGATCGACGGCCGGTTGCTCCCCCACAAGGCCAGGCCAGCCTTGCGCAGTGCGCGCTCGGTACTGCCCGGGTCGAACTCGACCACAACCGATTCCGGCGGGCCCGCCTCGGTGCCGACCTGGTTGATGATTTGCTGCGGGTCTTTGCGCAGGCCCGCCAACCCTGGGCTTTGCACCGCCTTGGGGTCACCGGTCAGGCGCAGGATGAGGGTTTCGAGGGCCTTGCCGGTAGCGGCTGTACGCGCTTCGGCGCCCTGCCCCGCAAGCGGTTCGTGCACCTGGTAAAGGTCGGAGACGTTTTCAGCCATGGCGGCGGCCGACACAAGGGCCAGGCAACCGGCTGCCAGAATAGAGATCAAGCGCATCGAGGATTCCGTCCAGTCGTGCTTCAAGCCGTGAGCTTCACGCTACAAGCTTAATGCAGCGCCAACGCGGCGCTGCATTTTCTTACGGCCTGAGGCTCGCTGGTTGCAGCTTATACATATGCAACCCCATCAACCACCCCGGGCCATTTTTCAGCAATTTACCGGCCTGCCCGTCGGCCTGAGGATGGCCGCTGCCCGGCAACCCTGATAAAATCGCGCGCCTTCACAGACCACTGACGTTTCAGGCAGCCGTCGCTCACCCGCCGGCCCTGGCCGCCATGGTCGTTTTTAAGAATCCCTCCCTCCTAAAGGCCTGGATCAATGAGCAAGCAACCCTCCCTGAGCTACAAGGACGCCGGTGTAGACATCGACGCCGGCGAAGCACTGGTCGAACGCATCAAGGGCGTGGCAAAACGCACCGCACGCCCTGAAGTCATGGGTGGCCTGGGCGGCTTCGGCGCCCTTTGCGAGATCCCGGCCGGCTACAAGCAGCCGGTGCTGGTCTCCGGCACCGACGGCGTCGGCACCAAGCTGCGCCTGGCGCTGAACCTGAACAAGCATGACAGCATCGGCCAGGACCTGGTCGCCATGTGCGTCAACGACCTGGTGGTGTGCGGCGCCGAGCCGCTGTTCTTCCTCGACTACTACGCCACCGGCAAGCTCAATGTCGACGTGGCTGCCACCGTGGTCACCGGCATCGGTGCCGGTTGCGAACTGGCCGGCTGCTCGCTGGTCGGTGGTGAAACCGCCGAAATGCCTGGCATGTACGAAGGCGAAGACTACGACCTGGCCGGTTTCTGCGTGGGCGTGGTGGAAAAGGCCGATATCATCGACGGTTCCAAGGTTGCCACCGGCGATGCACTGATCGCCCTGCCGTCCTCCGGCCCGCACTCCAACGGCTACTCGCTGATCCGCAAGATCCTCGAAGTGTCGGCCACCGACATCGAGAACACCCAGCTGGGCGGCACCCCGCTGACCGACCTGCTGATGGCCCCGACCCGCATCTACGTCAAGCCGCTGCTGCAGCTGATCAAGAACACCGGCGCAGTCAAAGCCATGGCCCACATCACCGGTGGCGGCCTGCTCGACAACATCCCGCGCGTACTGCCGAAAAACGCCCAGGCCGTGGTAGACGTGGCCAGCTGGCAGCGCCCGGCGGTGTTCGACTTCCTGCAGGAAAAAGGCAACGTCGACGAGCACGAAATGCACCGCGTGCTGAACTGTGGCGTTGGCATGGTCATCTGCGTCGCCCAAGACCAGGTCGAAGCGGCCCTGAACGAACTGCGCGCCGCCGGTGAACAGCCATGGGTCATCGGCCACATCGCCGAAGCCGCCGAAGGCGCCGCCCAGGTCGAGCTGCAGAACCTCAAGGCACACTGATGCCGAGCAAGACCTGCAATGTAGTGGTACTGCTGTCGGGTTCCGGCAGCAACCTGCAAGCCATGATCGACAGTTGCCAAGGCCAGGACAGCCCGGTGCGCATTCGTGCGGTGGTCTCCAACCGCGCCGATGCCTTCGGCCTGCAACGCGCCGCAGCCGCCGGCATTGAAAGCGCCGTGCTTGACCACACCCGGTTCGACGGCCGTGAAGCCTTCGATGCAGCGCTGATGGCGCGCATCGACGGCTTTGCCCCGGACCTGGTGGTGCTGGCCGGGTTCATGCGCATCCTCAGTGGCGACTTCGTGCGCCACTATCAGGGCCGCCTGCTCAACATCCACCCGTCGTTGCTGCCCAAGTACAAAGGCCTGCATACCCACCGCCGGGCGCTGGAGGCAGGCGACGCCGAGCATGGCTGCAGCGTACACTTCGTGACTGAGGAACTCGATGGCGGCCCACTGGTCGTACAGGCAGTAGTGCCGGTGGCGCCAGACGACACCGTCGAAAGCCTGGCCCAGCGGGTTCACCAGCAGGAACACCTGATCTACCCGCTGGCAGTGCGCTGGTTTGCCGAAGGCCGCTTGCGCCTTGCTGAACAGGGTGCATTACTGGACGGCCAGCCGCTGGCGGCCAGCGGTCACTTGATTCGATCCTAGGAGAACTTATGCGTCGCGCCCTGCTCTTGGCTCTCGCCGTGCTCGCCCTGCCGCTCCAGGCAGCTGATCTGAAGCCCTTCTCGGCCAGCTACACCGCCGACTGGAAGCAGCTGCCCATGAGCGGCACCGCCGAGCGCAGCCTGGTCAAAAATGCCAACGGTACCTGGGACCTTAACTTCAAGGCTTCCATGATGATCGCCAGCCTGACCGAGCAAAGCACCCTGCGCCTGGAAAACGACACCCTGCTGCCACAGAAGTACCACTTCGAGCGTGGTGGCCTGGGCAAGGCCAAGAAGGTCGACCTGAACTTCGACTGGAACACCAAGAAAATCACCGGTAGCGACCGGGGCGACGCCATTACCCTGCCGCTCAACCGCGGGGTACTGGACAAGTCTTCCTACCAGCTGGCCTTGCAGCATGACGTGGCGGCAGGCAAGAAGAGCATGACTTACCAGGTAGTCGATGGCGACGAGATCGACAATTACGACTTCCGCGTGCTGGGCACTGAAAAAGTCACCACCAAGACCGGCCAGGTCGATGCGGTGAAGGTCGAGCGCGTGCGCGACCCAAGCCAGAGCAAGCGTATCACCGAGCTGTGGTTTGCCAAGAACTGGGACTACCTGCTGGTGCAACTGCGCCAGGTGGAGACCGATGGCAAGGAGTATGTGATCGTACTGCAGGATGGTACGGTCGATGGCAAGCCGGTGAAGGGTAACTGAGCCCGCGTTGCCAGTGACATCAGATAGCCCCGCCTAGTGCGGGGCTTTTTTGTGCCTGCACAAGGCCGCTCCCACATTTTTTGACCGCGTTCGGCCTTCATGAAACTTGTTTCATGCCCGTTTTATTTACTTAGGCTGCTAACAAACCCTATAAAGAAGGTGTGCGACAGAGTGTCGCAGCCCTCTCAAGAAGTGGAGTTTAACGATGACAGTCCAAGTAACCGAACGCGACGAATCGAAAATGTCCCACGAAGGCGTGGCCGCTGGTGTACGCATCTGGGATGTGCACCAGCAAGGTCAACTGGTCGGCATGTTCCACAATGAACACGAGGCCCACCAGTACCGGGCAGAGCTCGAGAACCTGGAAAACCAGCGCACCACGCAATGACCCCATTCGTCATGAAAAACCCCGCCGAAGCGGGGTTTTTCGTTTTTACCACATCAGATCGTCAGGGATCTTGTAGGCCGCGTACGGGTCATCTTCGTCCGCTTCCTCAACATGGGTGTTCAGCAACAGGATACGGCTAGGGTCGCGTTCCTGGATCTTCACCGCTGCTTCGCGCGGGATCACCTCGTAACCGCCGGCATGGGCCACCACCGCCAACGAACCGTTGCTCAGCTTGGTACGCATCAGCGCGTTGACGGCGATACGCTTGACCTTCTTGTCGTCAACGAAGTTGTAATAGTCCTCTGTGCTCAGCTTGGGCAGGCGCGTGGCTTCGATCAGTTGCTTGATCTGTGCGGCACGGGCCTTCTGCTCCGCCTTTTCCTGCTGCTGGCGGTTCAGCTCCTGGTCGCGCTTGACCTTTTCGGCCATGGCTTCCTTGGCCAGACGCTGCTGGCTGTCGTCGACGTCGACCTGGCCTTTGTGCTCCATGCGCTTCTGTTTCTTTTCAGCTTTGTTGGTCTGCGAGACCTGTTTCTGGTTGACCAGACCGGCTTTGAGCAATTGGTCGCGAAGGGAAAGGCTCATGAATGTTCACTCACTTATGCAACAGCTCAGCCGCAGCTGGGCAGGTTCTTTTCCTGACGCTTGGCTTCGCCCCACAGGGCGTCCAGCTCGTCAAGGTTACACGCTTCAATAGGGCGACCGCTGTCGCGCAATGCCTGTTCGATAAAGCGGAAACGCCGCTCGAACTTGCGATTGGCGCGGCGCAGGGCATGTTCCGGATCTTGCTTGAGGTGGCGCGCCAGGTTCACGGCCGCGAACAGCAGGTCACCGACCTCATCTTCGAGCGCATCGGCATCGCCATCGGCCATGGCCTGTAGCACTTCGTCCAGTTCTTCACGGACCTTGTCCAGCACCGGCAGCGCTGCAGGCCAGTCGAAGCCGACCGTGGCCGCACGCTTTTGCAGTTTGGCCGCCCGCGACAGCGCCGGCAAGGTCGTGGGTACGTCGTCGAGCAGGGACAACTGCTCAGGCAGGCTTTTTTCCGCCCGTTCCTGGGCCTTTATTTCTTCCCAGCGCGACTTGACCTGGGCCTCGCTCAAGCGGGGGGTGTCCAGCGGCGCATACAGCTCACCCGTGGGGAACACATGCGGGTGGCGCCGAATGAGCTTGCGGGTGATGCTGTCGACCACGCCATCGAACTCGAAACGCCCCTCCTCCCTGGCCAGCTGGCTGTAGTAGACCACCTGGAACAGCAAGTCGCCCAGCTCACCTTGCAGGTGCTCGAAGTCACCGCGCTCGATGGTGTCGGCGACTTCGTAGGCCTCTTCGAGGGTATGCGGGACGATGCTCGCGTAGTTCTGCTGCAGGTCCCATGGGCAACCGTACTGCGGGTCGCGCAGGCGGGCCATGAGGTGCAGCAGGTCTTTGAGGGTGTAGGTCATTCAGGCAGGTCCTTCGGTGGTGGCTTCATCGCGGGCTTGCCCGCTGCCACAGGGTGGATGCAGGTTTCGAAAACTGCACCGTACCTGTGGGAGCGGGCAAGCCCGCGAAGCAGGCGCCGCGGTCTCAAGGGGTACGGTTACGCCGCGTCTCGATGATGTTCGGCAACTGCGAGATGCGCCCCAACAACCGCCCCAGCGCGTCCAGGCCTGGAATTTCGATGGTCAGCGACATCAGCGCGGTGTTGTCTTCCTTGTTCGAGCGGGTGTTCACCGCCAGCACGTTGATCTTCTCGTTCAGTAGCACCTGCGACACATCGCGCAGCAACCCCGGGCGGTCGTAGGCACGGATGACGATGTCGACCGGGTAGGTCTGCACCGGTATCGGCCCCCAGCTCACCTGGATCATGCGCTCCGGTTCCTTGCCTGCCAGTTGCAGCACCGATGCGCAATCCTGGCGGTGAATGCTCACGCCACGGCCTTGCGTGATGTAACCGACGATGGCATCGCCCGGCAGTGGCTGGCAGCAGCCGGCCATCTGCGTCAGCAGGTTGCCAACCCCCTGGATCTGGATGTCGCCACGCTTGCCGGAACGCGGCCCGGCAGGCTTGCGCGGCACCAGTTCGATCTGCTCGATGCGCTCGGGCTCCAGCAACTGCTGGGCAGCGTTGACCAGGTGCGCCAGGCGCAGGTCGCCAGCACCGAGCGAAGCGAACATGTCTTCGGCGGTCTTGACGTTGGTTTTCTCCGCCAGGCGCTCGAAGTCCACCTGCGGCAGGCCCAGGCGGCTGAGCTCCCGTTCGAGCAAGGTCTTGCCGGCGGCCACGTTCTGGTCGCGCGCCTGCAGCTTGAACCAGTGCACGATCTTGGCCCGGGCCCGCGACGTGGTGACATAGCCCAGGTTCGAGTTCAACCAGTCACGGCTCGGGTTGCCGTGCTTGCTGGTGATGATCTCGACCTGCTCGCCCGTCTGCAGGCTGTAGTTCAGCGGCACGATCCGGCCGTTGATCTTGGCGCCGCGGCAGTTGTGGCCGATTTCGGTGTGCACGCGGTAGGCGAAGTCCAGCGGTGTCGCACCCTTGGGCAGGTCGATGGCATGCCCGTCCGGGGTAAACACATAAACCCGGTCCGGCTCGATGTCGACCCGCAGTTGCTCGGCCAGGCCACCGATGTCGCCCAGCTCTTCGTGCCATTCCAGCACCTGGCGCAGCCAGGAGATCTTTTCTTCGTAGTGGTTGGAGCTTGGCTTGACGTCGGTGCCTTTGTAGCGCCAGTGGGCGCACACGCCAAGCTCGGCTTCCTCGTGCATGCCGTGGGTACGGATCTGCACTTCCAGCACCTTGCCCTCAGGCCCGATTACCGCCGTGTGCAACGAGCGATAGCCGTTCTCCTTGGGGTTGGCGATGTAGTCGTCGAACTCTTTGGGGATGTGCCGCCACAAGGTGTGGACGATGCCCAGTGCGGTATAGCAGTCGCGAATTTCCGGCACCAGCACACGCACTGCGCGCACATCGTAGATCTGGCTGAATTCCAGGCCTTTGCGCTTCATCTTGCGCCAGATCGAATAAATGTGTTTTGCCCGGCCGCTGATGTCGGCTTTCACCCCGGTGGCCAGCAGTTCGTTCTGCAGCTGGTTCATCACGTCGCTGATGAACCGTTCGCGGTCCAGCCGGCGCTCGTGCAGCAACTTGGCGATCTGTTTGTACTGCTCGGGCTCCAGGTAGCGGAAGGACAAGTCCTCCAGCTCCCACTTGATATGGCCGATACCCAGGCGGTGCGCCAACGGCGCATAGATGTCGAACACCTCACGCGCGACGCGCAGGCGTTTCTCATCGTCGGCCGCCTTGACCGCACGGATGGCGCAGGTCCGCTCGGCCAGCTTGATCAGCGCCACGCGTACGTCGTCGACCATGGCCACAAGCATCTTGCGCAGGTTTTCGACCTGCGCCTGCGAGCCCAACACCAGCGACTGCCGCGGGCTGAGGCTGGCGCTGATGGCGGCCATGCGCAGCACGCCGTCGATCAGCTTCGAGACCACCGGCCCAAAGCGCTGGCTGACCTCGGCCAGCGTGACCTTCCCCTCGCGCACCGAACGGTAGATGACCGCGGCCACCAGCGAATCCTGGTCGAGCTTGAGGTCGGCGAGGATTTCGGCAATTTCCAGCCCTGCCTGAAAGCTGGACGTGCCGTCCGCCCAGGAATGCTTGGCGGGGTTGCCCTTTTTTTCGACCTCGTGAGCAAACTCGCAGGCTTCTTTCAGCGCTGCGCGATCCAGTGCCGAATCGACACTTACCACATGATCCAGCCATGCATCGAGATTGATACTGCCGTCCGTGTTGACCGGCTGGTGCACTCTCACCTGTACCATCTTGTTTTACCTTTCCATACAGCGCTGCACTCACGGCGGCGCTGGCGATCACCGTACAGCCACCCTTCCGTGGCGGCCGCACCAACGGGCCAGTCAGCTAGCCCGCTTCGAATAACGCCATGGCCTCGACATGCGCCGTTTGAGGAAACATGTCGAGAATCCCGGCCCGTGTTAACCGGTACCCCTGGCCGGCCAGCACCTGGGCGTCTCGCGCCAGTGTGGCCGGGTTGCACGATACATAGACCAGCCTGCTGGCCTTGAGGCGGGCGATGCCTTGCACCACCTCGTAAGCACCGTCGCGCGGTGGGTCCAAGAGTACCGCAGAAAAGCCCTCGGCGGCCCATCCGGTGCCGGCCAATGGCTGCGATAAATCGGCCTGAAAAAACCGTGCGTTATGCACATTGTTGTTTCTGGCGTTGGCCGCGGCCCGATCGACCATGGCTTGCACACCTTCCACTGCCACCACTTCACGCGCCTGGCGTGCCAGCGGCAGGGCGAAGTTGCCCAGGCCGCAGAACAGGTCGAGCACCCGCTCATCGGCCTGCGGCGCAAGCCAGGCCAGCGCCTGCTCGATCATCGCCGTATTGACCTGGGCGTTGACCTGCACGAAGTCGCCAGGGCGCCAGGCCAGCTCAAGCTGCCACGGCGCCAGGGCAAAGCCCAATGGCGCCGCAGGTTCGACGGGCGCCGGTTCACCTTCGCCTTGCAGCCATAACTGCGCGTTGGCCTGCTCGCAGAACGCCTGCAACCGGGCCAGGTCCTGCGCCGGCAATGGCGCCACATGGCGCACCAGCAGCGCTTCGGCAGAGCCGCTGAACAGCTCCACATGGCCCAGGGCCTGCGGTTTTTCCAGCGAACGCAGCACGGTCGGCAGGTGGCGCAGAATCGACTGCAAGGGCTGTACCAGCACCGGGCAATCGTCGATGGCGATGATGTCCTGGCTGGCTTCGGCACGGAAGCCGACCTGCAGCTGGCGCGCCTTGACGTCCCAGCGCACTGCCACGCGAGCACGGCGCCGGTAGCCGAACGCCGGCCCGCTGAGCGGCGGCGCCCAGGCGTCGGGCTGCACACCGGCCACCCGTTGCAGTTGTTCGGCCAAGGTCCGCTGCTTCAACGCCAGTTGCGCCTCGTGCGGCAGGTGCTGCAGGGTGCAGCCACCACAGCGGCTATAGTGCCGACAGGGCGCTTCACGGCGCTCGGGGCTGGCCTGCAGCACACGCTCCAGGCGGGCCTCGACCACCTTGCCGCGTGCATTGAGCACCCGCGCTTCCACGGCCTCACCGGCCAGGGCGCCACTGACGAACCAGGTACGCCCTTCATGGAAGGCAATGCCGCGGCCGTCGCCGGCCAGGCGCTCGATGTCCAGGCGCTGCTTCTTGCCCACGGGGACCTGGGGGCTGCGGCTACCGCCGGCCGGCTGGAAGCGCAGGCCGCTGCTGGTTTTTTTCTTGGTCATTTAGCTGGGATCGAACAGGCCGGTGGACAGGTAACGGTCACCGCGGTCGCAAATGATCGCCACCATTACTGCATGCTCAACCTCACGGGACAGGCGCAGCATGGCGGCAACCGCACCACCGGAAGACACGCCGCAGAAAATGCCCTCTTCGCGGGCAAGGCGGCGGGTGGTGTCTTCGGCTTCCTGCTGCGACATGTCGACCACGCGGTCTACGCGCGTGGCGTCGAAGATCTTTGGCAGGTACTCCTGCGGCCAACGGCGGATACCCGGGATGGCCGAACCTTCCATCGGTTGCAGGCCGATGATCTGCACGGCCGGGTTTTGCTCCTTGAGGTACTGCGAGCAGCCCATGATGGTGCCGGTGGTCCCCATGGAGCTGACGAAATGGGTGACGCTGCCCTGTGTCTGCTGCCAGATTTCCGGGCCGGTGCTGTTGTAGTGGGCCACCGGGTTGTCACCGTTGGCGAACTGGTCCAGCACCAGGCCGCGGCCTTCACGCTGCAGCTTGTCGGCCAGGTCGCGGGCACCTTCCATGCCCTCTTCCTTGGTCACCAGAATCAGCTCGGCGCCGTAGGCGGTCATGGCCGCCTTGCGCTCAGCGGTGGAGTTGTCCGGCATGATCAGGATCATCTTGTAGCCCTTGATCGCCGCCGCCATCGCCAAGGCGATGCCGGTGTTGCCGGAGGTGGCTTCGATCAGGGTGTCACCGGGCTTGATCTGGCCACGCAGTTCGGCGCGGGTGATCATCGACAGGGCCGGGCGGTCCTTCACCGAGCCGGCGGGATTGTTACCTTCGAGCTTGAGCAGGAGGGTATTGCTGGTTTGGCCAGCAATGCGCTGCAGGCGAACCAGTGGCGTATTGCCGACGCAATCGGCGATGGTTGGGTACTGCAAGGTCATGGTGTATTTCACAATCCGGACGGCAGGGGCGCCTATCATACCGGCAAACCCTTCCCCGCCATATCACGCAATCTGTAGTGGATATAGCTACAGGCTATATGATGGGGGCTGCTGCACCAGCAACCTCATGCACAGGCGTAACCCGCGCTTGCCGTTCTGTGCCCACAGCGTGCCACCCTGGCGCTGGATGGCGCTGCGGGCAATGCTCAGCCCCAGGCCAAAGCCACCCATGCCGGCCCGCGAACCTTCCAGGCGCAAGAACGGCGCGAAAATCCGCTCCAGCTCATCGTCGCCCACGCCACCGCCCTCGTCTTCCAGCCACAGGCACCAGTAGCCACCTTCGCGCTGCCCACCCAAGCGCACGACACCGTCGGCCGGCGAATACCGAATGGCATTGCGCAGCAGGTTCTCCAGCGCCTGGGCCAAGTGGTTGAGGTTACCCTGCACCCAGCAACCGTCTGGTACCTCGCAACGCAGCCGCGTGGGCGCCCAGCCACTTTCATAGCAGGCATTCTCGGCCAGCAGGTCCCACAAGGCCTGAACCTCGATCGGCTCCAGGTTCATCGGCGCACGCTCGGCGTCCTGCCAGGCCAGTTGCAGGGTTGCCTCGACCAGTTGCTGCATGCCGTCCAGTTCCCGACCAAGGCGCTCGCGCAGGCGTTGCAGATCGGTTTCCCCATCGCAAGCCACGCGCAAACGGCTCAGGGGGGTGCGCATTTCATGGGACAAGTCGCGCAGCAGCTGTTGTTGCAGGGTGACGGTGCCCTGTAGCCGCTCGGCCATCTGGTCGAAGGCGCGGGCCAGTTCCCCCAGCTCGTCGTGCCGGGCGATGAGCCGCGAATCAAGGCGAGCCGAAAGCTGGTCGGCACGCCAGGCCCGGGCCTGCTCGCGCAGTTGGTTCAACGGCACGATCAGCATGCGGTACAGGCCCACGCACAGCAGCAAGGTGAACAGGCCCGGGATGATGCCGTTGGTGATGATGCGCCACAGCACGCGGTGCTGGTCCGGGTTGAAGCGCTTGGGCAGTTCGATCACCAGCATGCCCTGCTCGGGCGCACCGGGGAACGGGATGCGTAGCCACGGCTGCTCGACGCTGCGCCGGCTCATCGGCCAGTCGACCCCACGCAGGCGGGTCAGCCGCTGCATGATCTGCGGGTTGAGGGCCGCGCTGTCGAGCGGTTTCAGGTTGATATCGAGCACACCCACCCAGCCATGTTCACGCTGGTGCATCGCCGCCACCCACTGGTCCAGCCCGGCCCGACCACCGCTGCGCCAAGCCTGCTCGGCCTCGCTGGCATAGCCGCGCAAGGTCTGGCGCGCCGGCTCCGACAAGAAGGCGTTCTGCAGCTCCATGCGCTGGCCCCAGGTGTAGCTGAGGCCGATCATCAGCAGGCAGAAGCCGACCAGCAGGATGGCCAGTTTCCAGAACAGCGAATGGCGGTCGAGCATGCTATTGCGCCTCACTCACGCCGAACACGTAGCCCTTGCCCCATACGGTGCGGATCTGCAACCCCTGATAACCGATGCCCTTGAGCTTGCGGCGGATCTGGCTGACATGCATGTCCAGGCTGCGGTCGTGCCGCGAATAGCCGCGTTGCAACACCTGCTGGTACAGGAACGCCTTGCTCAGCACTTCCTCCTGGTTGCGGTAAAGGGTGTCGAGCAGGCGAAACTCGCTGGGGGTCAGCCCGGCCAGACGGCCATCAAGGCGCACATCGCACAGGCCCTCGTCGAAGTGCAGCGCGCCCGCCTCTGGCGGCGGCTGCGGCGCCTGGTAGCGGCGTTCGAGCGCTACACGGCGCAGGATCGCTTCAATGCGCACTTGCAGCTCAGCCATGCTGAAGGGTTTGGGCAGGTAGTCGTCGGCCCCGCGTTGAAAGCCGCTGATGCGGTCTGCCTCGGCGCCCAGCGCCGACATCAGAATCACCGGTGTGGTACTGCGCTGGCGCAACTGGGCCAGCGCATCCAGACCATTCAACCCAGGCAGCAGAATATCCATGAGCACCACGTCGAAGACCTGGCGGCCTGCCGTTTCCAGGCCCTCCAGGCCACTGCGGCACCAGGTGACGTGGAAGCCACCGCGCTGCAGCTCTTCATGCAGGTAGGCGCCCAGCACCGGGTCGTCCTCGATGGCGAGGACACTGGAGTTGTGAATAGCTACAGGACTCATTGGCAACTGCCATGCATTCTCAATTACGCGATTATTGTGTATGTGCGCCCTGCCAGGCAACCGCGATACGACCCGTGCTGCAGGATCGGCGCAAAACACCGACTAAACAGATGCAATGGCGTGCCAGGCAGAGTAACGTCGCGTCTTGGCCGTCACCCACTGACGGTGGCCAGGCACATCACAGGAGGCGAGTGTGCTCGATCGTTTGGGAATCCGCAGCCGGGTCCTGCTGCTGGCACTGTTACCGGCAGGCCTGATGGCGCTGGTGCTGGGCAGTTATTTCACCTGGCTGCAACAAAACGACCTGCGCACCCAGTTACTGCAGCGCGGCAAGATGATCGCCGAACAGCTGGCGCCGCTGGCCGCCCCGGCCATGGCCCGGTTGGCGCCTGCGCAGCTGGAGCGCATCGCCGCGCAAACCCTGGAGCAGAGCGACGTGCGCTCGGTTGCCTTCCTGGCGCCGGACCGCACGCGCCTGGCCCATGCCGGGCCGAGCATGCTCAACCAGCCACCCAGCGGCGGCACCGGCACCCAGTTGCTGCAGCGCAGCGGCAATGACGCCACCCGCTACCTGATGCCCGTGTTCGGCCACCACCGGGACCTGGCCACCGAGGCCGTGCCTGCCGAAGCCGAGCGGCTGCTGGGCTGGGTCGAGATCGAGCTGTCCCACGATGGCACCCTGCTGCGCGGCTACCGCAACCTGTTCACCAGCCTGTTGCTGATCCTCGCCTGCCTGGTGCTCAGCGGCCTGCTGGCATTGCGCATGAGCCGCTCGATCAACGACCCCATCGAACGTATCAAGCACGCGGTCAACCAGCTCAAGGACGGCCACCTCGAAGAGCGCCTGCCGACCATGGGCAGCCATGAGCTGGACGAACTGGCGCGCGGCATCAACCGCATGGCCGAAACCCTGCACAACGCCCATGAAGAACTGCAGCACAGCATCGACCAGGCCACCGAAGACGTGCGCCAGAACCTGGAAACTATCGAAATCCAGAACATCGAGCTGGACATGGCGCGCAAGGAGGCACTGGAGGCCAGCCGCATCAAGTCGGAGTTCCTGGCCAACATGAGCCATGAGATCCGCACCCCGCTCAACGGCATTCTCGGCTTTACCCACCTGCTGCAGAAAAGCGAGATGACCCCGCGCCAGCTGGACTACCTGAGCACCATCGAAAAGTCGGCCGACAACCTGCTGGGCATCATCAACGAAATTCTCGATTTCTCCAAGATCGAGGCCGGCAAGCTGGTGCTGGACAGCATCCCGTTCAACCTGCGCGACCTGATCCAGGACACCCTGACCATTCTGGCCCCCGCCGCCCATGCCAAGCAGCTGGAACTGCTCAGCCTGGTCTACCGCGACACGCCCACGTCGCTGGTCGGTGACCCGCTGCGGCTCAAGCAAATCCTCACCAACCTGGTCAGCAACGCCATCAAGTTCACCCGCGAGGGCACCATTGTCGTGCGCGCCATGCTCGACGATGAGCATGAGGATCATGCCCAACTGCGCATCAGCGTGCAGGATACCGGCATCGGCCTGTCACCGCAGGATGTGCGTACACTGTTCCAGGCTTTCAGCCAGGCCGATAACTCGCTGGCCCGGCAGCCAGGTGGTACCGGCCTGGGCCTGGTGATTTCCAAGCGCCTGATCGAGCAGATGGGTGGCGAAATCGGCGTCGACAGCACCCCGGGCGAGGGCTCGCAGTTCTGGATCAGCCTGAACCTGCCCAAGGCGCACGACGATATCGAGGAACTACCGCTGCAAGCGCTGCTGGGTCGCCGTGCCGCCATCGTCGATAACCATGAACTGGCCCGGCAGGCCCTGGAGCACCAACTGCAAGACTGTGGCCTGAGTGTCAGCCTGTTCGCCACCTACGACCAGTTGCTGCAAGCCGTGCAGGCCGCCAGCCAGGCCGGGCAGCCATTCGAGCTGGCGGTGCTGGGCGCCAACCTGGGCAACCTGTCGCCAGAACAACTGGGCCGCTACCATCAACAGCTCGAACGCTACCATTGCCAGTGCGTGGTGCTGTGCCCGACCACCGAGCAGGCGCTGTACCACCCCTTCCTGCCCAATGGCCATGGCCAGTTGCTGTCCAAGCCTACCTGCACGCGCAAATTGCGCCGGCTGCTGCTGGAGCTGGTCCAGCCCCGCCGCCTGCAGGGCGAGGTGAACAGCCGCAACGGCCCGCGGCGGCCGAAAATACTGTGTGTCGACGACAACCCTGCGAATTTGCTGCTGGTGCAGACGCTGCTCGAGGACCTGGGTGCCGAAGTACTGGCGGTCGACAATGGCTATGCGGCACTGCAGGCCGTGCAGCAGGAACCCTTCGACCTGGTGCTGATGGATGTGCAGATGCCCGGCATGGACGGCCGCGCCTGTACCGAACAGATTCGCCGCTGGGAAAACACCCAAAGTGGCAACCCATTGCCGATCGTCGCCCTCACCGCCCATGCCATGGCCAACGAGAAACGCGCATTGCTGCACGGCGGCATGGATGACTACCTGACCAAGCCGATCAGTGAACGGCAACTGGCACAGGTGGTGATGAAATGGACCGGTCTCAGCCTGGGCACGCCGCAGCAGGCGCCGGCTGAACCCACCGGCAACGGCGATGAACTCAAGGTGCTCGATCCGCAAGAAGGCCTACGCCTGGCAGCCGGAAAAGCGGACCTTGCCGCCGATATGCTGAACATGCTGCTGGCCTCGCTGGAGGCCGACCGCGAAGCCATCCGCGCCGCGCGCCTGGCCAATGACCATGAGGGCCTGATCGAACAGGTACACCGCCTGAACGGGGCTTCACGCTATTGCGGCGTGCCGCAGTTGCGCGCGGCGTGCCAGCGCAGTGAAACCTTGCTCAAGCAGGACAGCCCGCAGGCCCAGCAGGCACTGGATGAACTGGATGCGGCGATCAGCCGCCTGGCAGCCCAGGCGCGGTCGAGCGCTTGAACTCACTGCCAACAGCTACCCCGGACACGCCCGACAAAGGAACCCTGACCATGCGCGCGCTAGTGTTCAGCAGCCAGCATTACGACCAGGAAAGCTTCACCCGAGCCGCCAGCGGTAACCCCCTGGAGCTGCATTTCCAGCCTGCCCGCCTGAGCCTCGACACCGCAGCGCTGGCCGACGGCTACGAGGTTGTCTGCGCCTTCATCAATGACGAACTGGACGCCCCGGTGCTGCAGCGCCTGGCCGACGGCGGCACGCGCCTGATCGCCCTGCGTTCGGCCGGCTACAACCACGTCGACCTGGCCGCTGCGCAACGCCTGGGCCTGGCCGTGGTGCGCGTACCCGCCTACTCACCGCACGCGGTGGCGGAGCACGCCGTGGCGCTGATCCTGGCGCTCAACCGGCGCCTGCACCGGGCCTACAACCGCACCCGTGAAGGGGACTTTACCCTGCATGGCCTGACCGGCTTCGACCTGCATGGTAAAACGGTTGGAGTCGTGGGTACCGGCCAGATCGGCGCAGCCTTCGCCCGCATCATGGCCGGTTTCGGCTGCCAGTTGCTGGCCTACGACCCCTACCCCAACCCGGAACTGCTGGCCCTCGGCGCGCGCTACCTGCCACTGCCCGAACTGCTACGCGAAGCGCGCATCATCAGCCTGCACTGCCCGTTGACCGAACACACCCGGCACCTGATCAACGCCCGGAGCCTGGCCGAAGTCCAGCATGGCGCCATGCTGATCAACACCGGCCGCGGCGCACTGGTCGACACCCCGGCACTGATCGACGCGCTGAAAAGCGGCCAGCTCGGCTACCTGGGGCTGGATGTCTATGAAGAGGAAGCCCAGCTGTTCTTCGAGGACCGCTCCGACCAGCCGCTGCAAGACGATGTGCTGGCGCGCCTGCTGACCTTCCCAAATGTCATCATCACCGCACATCAGGCGTTCCTGACCCGCGAGGCGCTGGCTGCGATCGCCACTACCACGCTGGACAACATCAACTGCTGGGCGGCAGGCAATCCACAGAATCTGGTCATGGGTTAATGCTAGGATACGCGGCATTTCTGGAGGACCCATGGTCGAGCACGATTTCCGCTATACCCTTTTCAACCCGCAACACACCCTGATCGAGTGCCGCGCCCTGGTGCCAGGCCGCTATCAGGTCACTGGCAACGGCGGTTCGATGCACAAAGGCGATACCCTGCTGGTGACCCTCAAAGGCAGCAAGGACCTGGCCATGCGCCTGACCGTGGAGAGCGTGCGCCACCTGATCAACCCGCGCGGCCAGTGGGTTGCCGTGGCCACTGGCCCAGTGTTCAACGCGCTGGAAATCCTCAACTGGAAGGTTGAGTGCGACAACTGTGACGCCGCCCTGGACTTCGAGTTCGCCGTAGACGCCAAGCTGGGCAAGCAAGCCCGCCAGCCTGCTGCCAGCGCACGTATCGCCGAGCTGGGCTGGGCCAGCCGTGGCGACAAGCATGTGTGCCCGCGTTGCCAGGAGAGCGCCGAGTGAAGAATCTGCTGACCGGCGCGCTGATTGCCACCGGCCTGCTCGGCTGCGCTGCACAACCTTTGAAGTTGCAGCAGGAGCGCAGCTATGTGCTGGAGTGGATTGGTGAGCGCCCGTTGATCGACTACAGCCACCTGACCCTGACCTTGGCCAGCGATGGCCGTGCCTATGGCAATGCCGGGTGCAACCACTGGTTTGCGCCCTACACGCTGGACGGCGAGCATCTGAGCTTCGGCAAGGTCGGCAAGACCCGCAAGCTGTGTGCGCCGGCGCTGATGGAGCAGGAAAAACGCTTCCTGCAGGCGCTGGAAACGGTGCAGCGCTGGGATGTGTCGCCCATCGAGCAACTGCGCTTCTGGCCGGCCGAGGGCAAGCCGCTGCGCTTCTGGCCTGAAGAAGGCTGAGCGCAGCTGCAAGCTGCAAGCTGCAAGCTTCAAGCTTCAAGCTTCAAGCTTCAAGAAAAAGCAGATCCTAGCACCGGTCTGCTTTTCTTGTAGCTTGTAGCTTGTAGCTTGTAGCTTGTAGCTTGTAGCTTGTCTCTTGTCGCTTGTCACCCCTGCTTCAGGGCCTTGATCCTGGCCTGCAGCCCTTCGAGGGTCTGTTCGCCCAGCAACTGCTCACGCACCTTGCCCTTGTCATCGATGATGTAGGTTACCGGCAACGCCTCGCTGCGCGGCAGGTCATAGCGCTCGGCCGGGTCCTGGGCCAGTACGGTGAACCCGATGCCCAGGGTTTCGGCGGCCTGCTTCAGGTCCTGGCCCTGCAAACCATCGAAATTCACCCCCACCACCTTGATACCCTCGGCCGCCCACTGCTTGGCCGCGGTATTGAGTTCCGGGATTTCAGTGCGGCACGGGCCGCACCATTCCGCCCAGTAATTGAGCACCAGCCAGTGCCCGTCGATCTGTTCGGCCTTAACCGTATTGCCGTGCTGGTCTACGCCATAATCGGCACCGCAACCACCGAGCATCAGGCTCGCGGTGATGGCCAGTACTGCTGCCAGACGCCTTGCCATGGATCAATCCTTCTCGAGTTTTAAAGCAAACTGGTCAGTCGCTGCGGTTAGAATAGCCGCCACAACCAGCTGGATGCGACCCCACATGACTGACCTCACGCTCTATCATAACCCGCGCTGCTCAAAATCCCGCGGCGCGCTGGAACTGCTCGAAGCCCGTGGCCTAACCCCGGTCATCGTGCGCTACCTCGAGACCCCGCCAGACGCCGCCACGCTCAAGACCTTGCTCGGCAAGCTGGGCCTGGCCCCACGGCAGCTGCTGCGCACGGGTGAGGATGAATACAAGGCATTGAACCTGACCGACCCTGCACTGACCGACGCACAGCTGATCGAGGCCATGGTCCAGCACCCCAAGCTGATCGAGCGGCCGATCCTGGTTGCCGGTGACAAGGCGGTGATCGGTCGCCCACCGGAAAAAGTGCTGGAGATCCTGCCGTGAGCCAACCCTACATCCTGGTGCTTTACTACAGCCGCCATGGCGCCACCAGCGAAATGGCCAGGCACATCGCCCGCGGCATCGAGCTGGCCGGCATGGAAGCGCGCCTGCGCACGGTGCCGGCGATTTCCACCGAATGCGAAGCCGTGGCCCCGGACATTCCGGCCAGCGGCGCGCTGTACGCCACCCTCGACGACCTGCGCCACTGCGCCGGCCTGGTGCTGGGTAGCCCGACCCGCTTCGGCAACATGGCGGCACCGCTCAAGTACTTCCTCGATGGCACCAGCAGTCTGTGGCTGGGCGGTGAACTGGTAGGCAAGCCCGCCGGTGTGTTCACGTCTACCGCCAGCCTGCACGGTGGCCAGGAAACCACGCTGCTGTCGATGATGCTGCCGCTGATGCACCACGGCATGCTGGTAATGGGCCTGCCCTACAGCGAATCGGCACTGCTGGAAACCCGCGGTGGTGGCACCCCTTATGGCGCCAGCCACCATGCCGGGGCAGACGGCAAGCGTGAACTCGACCCGCACGAGATCGCCCTGTGCCGCGCCCTTGGCCAACGCCTGGCGAGCACCGCCAAGGCCCTGGAGGCCGCGCGTGGCTAGGAAGCCCAAGGTGTTGCCGCCGCTGGCTTGGCTGGCACCGCGCTTGCGCCTGACGCGGGCGCTTAGCCTGGCATTTTTCTTTGGCCTGATTGCCCTGCTGGTGGTGAACAACCTGTGGTTCGCCAACCTGCATGGGGCTCGGGTCGAGGTGATCCTGGCGATCGAACTGGTGCCGCTGCTATTGCTGCTGCCGGGCATGCTGCTGGGCAGCGCCCGGGCGCATGCCTGGACCTGCTTCGTGGTGAATATCTACTTCATCAAGGGCGTGCTGGCAGCCTTCGACCCGGCGCGGGCGGTGTTTGGCTGGGTTGAAGTGCTGGTCAGCCTGGGGCTGTTCATTGCCGGGCTGCTGTATGTGCGCTGGAAGTTCCAGCATGAGCGGCGCATGGCCGGCGAAGGCAGTTGAGTCAAGGGGCTGCCTTGCAGCCCAATCGCCGGCAAGCCAGCGCAGGTCTGCACATGGCTTGAGGCTGATGCGGTCGAGGTGGGAGATTCTATGGTTCCTGGCAAGGGTAGCCGCTGCATCTTCAGTGCCTGTGAGATTGAGCGCCGCCCGCGCGGCGCATCGCGAGCTGCGCTCGCTCCTACGTTTGTTTCGGGCCAGTAACCCCTGTGACAGATGCGCGCGGCCGCCTTGTTCGTACGACGCGATTTTGAGGCATGCGCCAAGGCGTTCGCGCGCAAATCCCACAGAAATAATTGGCCCGAAACAAACGTAGGAGCGAGCGCAGCTCGCGATGCGCCGCGCGGGCGGCGCTCGCTCTAACAGGCGCTGCATACCTTGTGGCAAACACCTGTCAGCCCTGATGCGATCCCCGTGGGAGCTGGCTTGCCGGCGATTGGGCCGCACAGCGGCCCCGGCATGCTCAATGGTTGACGGTATGCGCCAGCATCACCGACAACTGGCACAGCGGCCGCCCGCTTTCGGCGTGCCACTGGTTGAACACCTGCTGCACCAGCGCCAGGTCGCGCTGGCTGGTCGGCTGCTTGTCGATCACTTTTTGGGCAATCAGCGCCGCCGCCATGTCCTCGGTCGGGACAAAGGTATCCTTGCCAACCATGCGCAAGAACCGTGGCGCCGACAAACCGCCGAGCTGGTTGCCATGCTTGGCCAGGTACTTCCACAGCCCGACAATGTCGGTCACCGGCCAGTCGGCAATGAACGCGCCAAAACTGCCATGCACCTTGGCGATGTCCAGCACCATCTGTGCATTGCGTGGCACGCTCTTGAGTTTGCCCAGGTGGCGGATGATGCGCTGATCCTGCATCAGCCGCTCCAGGTGTTCGGCGCCCATCAACACCACTTTTTCCGGGTCGAAGCCGAAAAACACCTGCTCGAAGGCCGGCCACTTGGCATCCACCAGGCTGTGCTTAAGGCCAGCGCGAAATACACGCAGGGCCAAGGTCGACAAGTAGCGGTCGTCGCTGATCTGGCGCAGTTGCGCCGGCGTGCGCGGCTGCGGCAGGAAGGCTTCCAGCGCCTGGGCAGAGCCGAAGCGGTTCAGGCAGTACTCATGCAGCCACTGATAATCGCGCATAGGCCTAGATGTTCACCACGTCCAGGAAGCGCGGCGCCGCGTTTTCATCGATCTTCAGGCTGGTGAAGTCGAACAGGTTGCGGTCGGCCAGCTGCGACGGCGCCACGTTCTGCAATGCACGGAAAATGCTCTCGGTACGGCCCGGGTGCTTGCGCTCCCACTCCACCAGCATGTCCTTGACCACCTGGCGCTGCAGGTTTTCCTGCGAGCCGCACAGGTTGCACGGGATGATCGGGAAGGCCTTCATGTCCGAGTAGGCCTGGATATCCTTCTCGCTGCAGTAGGCCAACGGGCGGATCACCACGTTGCGGCCATCGTCGGCACGCAGCTTCGGCGGCATGCCCTTGAGCGCGCCGTTGAAGAACATGTTGAGGAAGAAGGTTTCGACGATGTCGTCGCGGTGGTGCCCCAGCGCCATCTTGGTCGCACCGATTTCGTCGGCGAAGGTGTACAGCGTGCCGCGGCGCAGGCGCGAGCACAGCGAGCAGGTGGTCTTGCCCTCGGGCACCAGCTCCTTGACCACCGAGTAGGTGTCCTTCTCGACGATGTGGTACTCGACCCCCAGCGCCTTCAGGTACGCCGGCAGCACGTGCTCGGGGAACCCTGGTTGCTTCTGGTCCATGTTCACCGCAACGATCTCGAAGGTGATCGGCGCCACCTTCTGCAGGTGCAACAGAACATCGAGCATGGTGTAGCTGTCCTTGCCGCCGGACAGGCAGACCATGACCTTGTCGCCATCCTCGATCATGTTGTAGTCGGTGATGGCTTCGCCAGCGAGACGACGCAGGCGTTTTTGCAGTTTGTTCTGGTTGACCGAGAGGGTGCCCATAGCGCTTGAATCCGCGAGGTGTGACAAAAGGCGGCTATTTTACGCACAAACGCGCGCGTGCTGTAGGCATTCCGACAAAGACTTCAATGTAATCAACGGGGCGGGCGACAGCGCAATTTGCTCTAAAAAGCACGGTTTGTGCGGGTAACCGCTTCCTATACTGCGACATAAGGCCACATTACCGCTTGCTTCGGTGTTCGGCCTCGGGCCGCTTGCGCTCCATTTGGGGGCGTTTGGCAACATTGAGAGGAGTGACGGCATGATTCATCACGTTGTGGGGCTGTTTACCCATCCCGACCAGGAATGGCGGGAAATCCGTGGCGAAGAAGAATCCATCAGCCACATGTACCTGACGCACACCCTGATCCTTGCGGCGATCCCCGCAGTGTCCGCGTTCATCGGCACCACCCAGGTCGGCTGGGTGATCGGCGACCGGCCAGCCGTGATGCTGACCATGGAGAGTGCCCTGTGGATGAGCATCATGTCATACCTGGCGATGCTGGCAGGCGTGGCGGTAATGGGCGCGTTCATCCACTGGATGGCCCGCACCTACGATGCCAACCCATCCATGGCCCAGTGCATAGCCTTCGCCACCTATACGGCCACCCCATTGTTCATCGGCGGCCTGGCGGCGCTGTACCCGCACTTGTGGCTGGGCATGCTGATCGGCACCGCGGCGGTCTGTTACACGGTGTACCTGCTGTACGTCGGCTTGCCGACCTTCATGAACATACCCGCTGACGAAGGCTTCCTGTTCTCCAGCTCGGTGCTGGCGGTGGGCCTGGTAGTGCTGGTGGCGATCATGGCCGCCACGGTGATCATCTGGGGACTGGGCGTGGGGCCGGTCTACACCAACTAGAACAGACTCGACCAACACCGGGGCATCAACCAGGGGCCGCCGCAAGGCGGCCCTTGGCTGAGCGCTGACCGGTGGCTCGGCACATGGCCCGAGGTTGCGGCATAATGATCGGGTCAGGAGAACCACCCCGCCATGCCCGAGCTGCTCAAGCAACGCGTCGAAACCTGTTACCAGCAAGCCGAAACCTTCTTCAAACGCCAGTTCCCGCGCCCGGAAATCAGCTTCAAGCTGCGCGGGCAAAAAGCCGGCGTCGCCCACCTGCACGAGAACCTGCTGCGTTTCAACCTGCAGTTGTACCGTGACAATCAGGAGGACTTTCTGCGCCAGACGGTCGCGCACGAAGTGGCGCACCTGGTGGCCCACCAATTGTTCGGTGACCGCATCCAGGCCCATGGCGAGGAATGGCAACTGATCATGCGCGGCGTATACGAACTGCCGCCAAACCGCTGCCATAACTACGAGGTGCAACGGCGCGTGGTGACCCGTTACATCTACCGCTGCCCTTGCCCGCAGAGTGACTTCCCGTTTACCGCCCAGCGGCACAAGCTGGTACGCCAGGGCCGCCGTTACCTGTGCAAGCGTTGCCGGGAGATTCTGGTGTACAGCGGCGAGACCCGGGTTGAATAGGCCGGAACAGCCAATGGATAAATGCCTGTCAGTTAAGTAATTTGGGGCCGCTTTGCGACCCTTCGCGGGCACGCCCGCTCCCACTCGTTTGGCGCTGAAATCAAGAAATGCGCGATCACTTGTGGGAGCGGGCGTGCCCGCGAAGGGCTGCAAAGCAGCCCCAGTAACGCTTAACTGACAGGCATTAACCCGAGGGTCGCCTTCTTCGTACCTACCTGCGCCTTATTTCTCGACGAAGGCACGCTCGATCAGGTAGTCGCCCGGCTCGCGCATGCGCGGGGAGATCTTCAGGCCGAAGCTGTCCAGCACTTCGCTGGTCTCGTCGAGCATGCTCGGGCTACCGCAGATCATCGCACGGTCGTCCTGCGGGTTGATCGGCGGCAGGCCGATGTCGCTGAACAGCTTGCCGCTGCGCATCAGGTCGGTCAGGCGGCCCTGGTTCTCGAACGGCTCGCGAGTCACGGTCGGGTAGTAGATCAGTTTTTCGCGCACCGCCTCACCGAAGAACTCGTTCTGTGGCAGGTGCTCGGTGATGAATTCGCGGTAGGCCACTTCGTTCACGTAACGCACGCCGTGCACCAGGATCACTTTTTCGAAGCGCTCGTAGGTTTCCGGGTCCTGGATGACGCTCATGAACGGCGCCAGGCCAGTGCCGGTGCTCAGCAGGTACAGGTGCTTGCCTGGGTTCAGGTCGTCCAGTACCAGCGTGCCGGTAGGCTTCTTGCTGATGATGATCTCATCGCCTTCCTTCAGGTGCTGCAACTGCGAAGTCAGCGGGCCGTCCGGCACCTTGATGCTGAAGAACTCCAGGTGCTCTTCCCAGTTCGGCGAGGCGATGGAGTAGGCACGCATGAGCGGGCGGCCGCTTTCCTGCTGCAGGCCGATCATCACGAACTGACCGTTCTCGAAGCGCAGCCCCGGGTCGCGGGTGCACTTGAAGCTGAACAGGGTGTCGTTCCAGTGGTGCACACTGAGGACACGTTCGTGGTTCATGTTGCTCATCGATGGGGCTCCTGAAGAAAAACGCAGCGCGTGCAGCACGCACAGTTGCGCGATAGTTTAGGGGCAGCGACAATATCTGTTAACTGGATTATCAAGATATGTGTTATCGGTTATATCGATATGCGATTTACACTTCGTCAACTGCAAGTCTTCGTCGCGGTAGCCCAGCACCAGAGCGTCTCTCGCGCCGCTAGCCTGCTGGCCTTGTCGCAATCGGCCGCCAGCACC
The DNA here is from genome assembly GCF_947311875.1 of Pseudomonas sp. PARCl1. Lineage (NCBI taxonomy): Bacteria > Pseudomonadati > Pseudomonadota > Gammaproteobacteria > Pseudomonadales > Pseudomonadaceae > Pseudomonas > Pseudomonas sp. PARCl1. Next base: position 19,343 of record NZ_CAMZMX010000040.1, on the reverse strand, counting down.
TCCATCACCGAACTGGAGCGGCAATCGAGCTGCCAACTGTTCGACCGCGCCGGCAAACGCCTGGCCCTCAACGCCCTCGGCCACCAGTTGTTGCCGCAGGCGGTCGCGCTGCTCGACCAGGCCAAGGAAATCGAAGACCTGCTCAATGGCAAGTCCGGTTTCGGCTCACTGGCGGTCGGCGCCACGCTCACCATTGGCAACTACCTGGCCACCCTGTTGATCGGCAGCTACATGCAGACCCACCCTGAGAGCCAGGTGAAGCTGCATGTCCAGAACACCGTGCATATCGTGCAGCAGGTTGCTCATTACGAAATTGATCTGGGTCTGATCGAAGGTGACTGCAACCACCCCGACCTGGAGGTCCAGCCTTGGGTGGAGGACGAACTGGTGGTGTTCTGCGCGCCCCAGCACCCGCTGGCCAAGCTGGGCCGTGCCGATATCGAAAGCCTGTCGCAGGAAGCGTGGATCCTGCGCGAACAAGGCTCGGGGACGCGCCTGACCTTCGACCAGGCCATGCGCCACCACCGCGCCAACCTCAACATCCGCCTGGAACTGGAGCACACCGAGGCGATCAAGCGTGCAGTGGAATCGGGGTTGGGTATCGGCTGCATTTCACGCCTGGCCCTGCGGGACGCCTTTCGCCGTGGCAGCCTGGTACCGGTGGAAACCCCGGAGCTGGACCTGATGCGCCAGTTCTACTTCATCTGGCACAAGCAGAAGTACCAGACGTCGGCCATGCGCGAATTTCTGGAGCTCTGCCGCAACTTCACCGCGGGCTTCACCCGCAGCGACGAAATCGTGTTGCCGCCGATCGCTTAAAGCAGGATCACCCCCCACACCAGCGCCACCATGCTCAGCGCCACCAGCTGTGCGGCGCTGCCCATGTCCTTGGCGTTTTTCGACAGCGGGTGGCGCTCCAGCGAAATGCGATCGATAGCAGCCTCGATCGCAGAGTTGAATAGCTCGACAATCAACCCCAGCAGGCACACGGCGATCATGATCGCTCGCTCTGCACGGCTGACCGGCAGCCAGAACGCCACCGGGATCAGCAGCACGTTGAGCAGCACCAGTTGGCGGAATGCCGCCTCGCCCTTGAAGGCCGCGCGCAGGCCGTCCAGCGAATAGCCAGCGGCGTTGAAGATACGTTTGAGGCCGGTCTGGCCTTTGAATGGCGATGTCATGTGAGTCATTTCACAACAGAAGGCCGGCAGGCTAGACCGGCTCAGGTCAAAAAAGCGTGAAGCCGCACGCGTCAGTGGCTGGCAACTGATTCAAGTTGTTGCAACAGCAGCGCAGCCTGGGTGCGGGTGCGCACCCCCAGTTTACGGAAAATCGCCGTGACGTGGGCCTTGATGGTGGCCTCCGAGACATTCAGCTCATAGGCAATCTGCTTGTTCAGCAGGCCTTCGCAGACCATGGTCAGCACCCGGAACTGCTGCGGCGTGAGGCTGGCCAGGCCTTCACTGGCGGCCTTGGCCTCGGCCGAAACATCGACCTTCTCGAACGCCTGCGGCGGCCACCAGACTTCGCCGTCGAGCACTTTGCGCACCGCATCCTGGATCACTTCCAGCGGGCTGGACTTGGGAATGAAGCCACTGGCGCCAAACTCGCGGGACTTGACCACCACGGCGGCCTCCTCCTGCGCCGAAACCATCACCACGGGAATTTGCGGGTATTGCCCGCGCAGCAGCACCAGCCCGGAAAAACCGTAGGCACCCGGCATGTTCAGGTCGAGGAGCACGAGGTCCCAGTCGGCTTTTTCGCTCAACCGCACCTCCAGCTCGGCAATGCTCGCGACCTCGACCAGGCGAACGTCCGGGCCAAGGCCGAGGGTAACGGCCTGGCGCAGGGCGCCGCGAAACAGCGGGTGGTCATCGGCAATCAGGATTTCGTAAGTGGCCATCGATCTAAGGATCCTGTTCTGTCCCGGGCACTGGGGGTTGCCAAGTGCCCGACGGGGAATCGGCGCCAAGGATGCCGAGCACGGTCAAGGGTGGTCAAGCCAACCGCCTTGCCGCCTCGCCCACCCTGGCTGCCAGCCCTGTCATTATGAACCAAAGCCGGGTGGGTGCCCCTTGGACTATAGGAAGGTATGCAAACGCTGATGGGTCTCGTCCTGCTCGTCCAGCGGCAGGCGCCGCTTGCCACTGAGGTAATGCAGGCTGAATACATCCAGGTAGGCATCCAGTGCCTGCGACGCCAGGCTATCGCCGGCCAGCTCCAGGCACATGGCTGCAACTTCTGCGGTGCAGAAGTGATCATCGCGCTTGGAACGGCGCAGGCGGTAGCGTGACATCTGTTCGGCCTGCAGGCTCAACACCGGGAACCGGTCCAGGTAGGGGCTTTTGCGGAACATCTTGCGCGCCTCGGTCCAAGTGGCATCCAGCAGGATGAACAGCGGGCGCTTGCCCGGCTCACGCACCACCTCGCTGACCACCCGCTGCGGGGCGACGAACTCACCTGGGAAAACGATATAGGGCTGCCAGTGCGGGTCGTCGAGCAGGGCCAGCAGGCGCTCGTCAACCGAGGTGCGCAGCCAGCCGAACGCCGAGGTATCTTCGATCAGGTCGGCAATCAGCCAGCCGGTATTGGTGGGTTTCAGTGGCTCGGTGTCGTGCATCAGCAGACACATGCCGGCGTCGGCCTGCACGCGGGGCTTCCAGGCGCACAGGCAATGGCTGGCAATGACCCGGCAATCCGGGCAACGCTCGGCCCGCGACCCTCGGGCAATGAAAGGCTTGTTGCTGCGGGCCAGGCGCTCGGCACGCAGGCGCGCTACCGCATGGCTCATGCCGGCAGGCCTGTGGAAAGATGGGAAATGGGCACAAGGATGGCTCTGGGAAAACAAGGGCGCCAGTTTACCAGAATCCTTATAATCGGGCTTTCCCGTACCCTTGGGCTACCGCCAGCCCAGGGTTGACGGAACGCCGTCGACCCGCGCATGTCAAAGCGCCAGTCATCGAACCAGGAGATACCCATGCTGCGCCTTATCGCCCCCGCCCTGAGCCTGATGCTCGCCCTGCCCCTGGCAGCCCAGGCGGCTTCCAAACAGGACTACGACCTGAACAAGATGCTGGAAAAGGTCGCCAAAGAGAGCAGCGTCGGCACCCCACGTGCCATCAATGAAGACATCCTCGACCAGGGTTACACCGTGGAAGGCAAGGCGCTGGTCAACCACCTCAGCGTGCGCCAGAGCCACGCCGAGCGCATGCAGGCCAACCCTGCACAGGTGCGCAGCCAATTGGGCGACAGCGTGTGCCGCAACAACGGCTTCCGCAACCTGATGTCCAAGGGCGCGGTGATGGTTTACCGGTTCACCGTCTACAAAACCAACCAGCCGATCATGGACCAGGCCTTCGACAATGCCAGCTGCGTAGCCGGCAACAAGAAGAAGTAAACGCCGCGCCCAGGCTAGACCTGGTTTTCCTCCCGTGCGCGCCAGTGCCCCTCGGCAGCTTCGGCGCGCATCTCGGCCAATAGCGCCTGCACGTAGCGCGACTGGCATTCCAGGCCTGCGAGCCGGCGCTGGCACTCGGCCTCCAGGCTTAGGTGATGTACCTGGGCGGCACGTTCCAATTGCTGGTAGAGCTGCAGGTCCACTTCGATGACCAAGCGATGCATACCGCCACCTCCCGCATCGATACGTTTCGCTTTACCAGTTAACCAAACCCCTGCCGCCATTGGCCACGTGCCGACGGGTGGCGCTGGCAATCCCCCCGGCACGATCGGCCGCCACGGTCTAGATTGAGGTTTAGAGGTATTGGTGCAGAAGGAGACGTTGCATGCCTTACCAATCGAACGAATCGCTGTTCAGCCACTTCCAGGACAACCATATCGACCTGAGCCACATCGACGCCCAATTGCAACTGGTTGCACCCGACAGCCCTAACCTGCCGCTGTACCGTGACATGATGCTGACCATCCTGCGCATGGCCCACGATGACAGTGACCGCTGGAGCGCCAAGATCACCCTGCAGGCCTTGCGCGAACTGGACCAGTCGTTCCGCACCCTGCAGCGCTACAAGGGCCGCCGCAAGGTGACCGTGTTCGGCTCGGCGCGTACGCCGCTGGAACACCCGATGTATGCACTGGCCCGTGAACTGGGCGCTACCCTGGCGCGCTCGGACCTGATGGTCATCACCGGCGCAGGCGGCGGCATCATGGCTGCAGCCCACGAAGGCGCCGGCAGCGCCCACAGCCTGGGCTTCAACATCACCCTGCCTTTTGAACAGCATGCCAACCCTACGGTGGACGGCACCGACAAGCTGCTGCCTTTCCACTTCTTCTTCATCCGCAAACTGTTCTTCGTCAAGGAGGCCGACGCCCTGGTGCTGTGCCCGGGCGGCTTCGGCACCCTCGATGAGGCGCTGGAAGTGCTGACCCTGATCCAGACCGGCAAAAGCCCGCTGGTCCCCGTGGTATTGCTGGACTCACCGGGCGGTAGCTTCTGGCGTGATTGCCTGGGCTTCATCAGCCGCCAACTGGAGGACAACCATTACATTCTGCCCAGCGACCTGAAGCTGGTGCGCCTGGTGCACAGTGCCGAGGAGGCGGTGGAGGAAATCAACCAGTTCTACCGCAACTATCACTCCAGCCGCTGGTTGAACAGCCAGTTCGTGATCCGCATGCATCACGCCCTGAGCGAGGCGGCGCTGTCTGACATCGAGGAAGGCTTTGCTGACCTGCGCCTGAGCGGCAAGTACCACCAGCAAGCAGACAGCAGCGCCGAACATGAGTTGGGGGACTACAGCCACCTGACCCGTTTGTCGTTCGCCTTCAATGGCCGAAACCAAGGGCGCCTGCGCGAACTGGTGGACTTCATCAACCTGCCGGAGAACTGGGCCAAGCCACAGCCCATGCATACCACGCAGCGGGCCAGGGAGGCGTTGAAGGCCAGCTGATCAGGCACTTGGGGGCAGCGCGCTGGAGAGTACCGGCGTTGCCGATGTTCGCGGCTGAGGCCGCTGCTACGGGGATTGTTGCGAGGTCTGCGGCGGCTAGTAATCGTCGAGGTCTCGCCCGCTGAGCAAGCGGCCGATCATGTCCATGGTGAAGCCCCGATAGGCGAGAAAACGGGTTTGCTGGGCGCGGCTGCGTGGGTCCTGCGGGCGTTGCCCGGCGAACTTGCGCTGCCATACATCCCGCATACGTTCGGCCCAATCCACGCCGCTTTCACGCAGCGCCTGCTCAATGTCGGCGCGCAGCAAACCACGCTGCCCCAGCTCTTCACGAATACGTGCTGGGCCATAGCCAGATCCGGAACGGTAACGAATGAAGCTCTCGAGGTAACGGGCTTCACTCAGCAGACCCTCTTCGGTGAGCCGGTCGAGCTCTGGCTCGATCAGCTCATCGGAGGCACCGCGCTGACGCAACTTGCGCGTCAGCTCGACGCGACCATGCTCACGTCGCGCAAGCAGGTCCATGGCTGTCCGCCGAATGGCGACGGGGGTGTCGAGTACGGCGGACATGTTCAGCTATAAACCACGCGATCAATAACCGGCTTCAGCGTCGGCCATGTCGTCGGCACCCGCTTCGACAGCGGCAGCTTTACCGGCTGCGGCTACAGCGCCAGCGTTCAGCAGCTTCTCACGGATCTGCCTCTCGATCTCGGTACCGATAGCCGGGTTTTCCGCCAGGTACTTGGCCGCGTTGGCTTTACCTTGGCCGATCTTGTTGCCCTGGTAGGCATACCAGGCACCGGACTTCTCGACCAGGCCTTGGGCAACGCCCAAGTCGATGATCTCACCGTTACGGTAGATACCCTTGCCGTAGAGGATCTGGAACTCGGCCTGACGGAACGGAGGCGAGACCTTGTTCTTGACGATCTTGACGCGGGTTTCGCTGCCGACCACCTCGTCGCCTTCCTTGACAGCGCCGGTGCGGCGGATGTCCAGACGCACAGAGGCGTAGAACTTCAGGGCGTTACCACCGGTGGTGGTTTCCGGGCTACCGAACATGACGCCGATCTTCATGCGGATCTGGTTGATGAAGATGACCAGGCAGTTGGCGTTCTTGATGTTACCGGTGATCTTGCGCAGCGCCTGGGACATCAGGCGAGCCTGAAGGCCCACGTGCATGTCGCCCATTTCGCCTTCGATCTCGGCCTTGGGTACCAGCGCGGCCACCGAGTCGACGATGATCACGTCAACTGCGTTGGAACGCACCAGCATGTCGGTGATTTCCAGGGCCTGCTCACCCGTGTCCGGCTGCGAGACCAGCAGGTCGTCGACATTGACGCCCAGCTTGCCGGCATATTCAGGGTCGAGTGCGTGCTCGGCGTCGACGAAGGCGCAGGTGGCGCCATTCTTCTGGGCTTCGGCGATGACCGACAGGGTCAGCGTGGTCTTACCCGACGATTCCGGACCGTAGATTTCGACGATACGGCCCTTTGGCAGACCACCAATGCCCAAGGCAATGTCCAGGCCCAGAGAGCCGGTAGAGATGGCCGGGATAGCCTGGCGCTCGTGGTCGCCCATGCGCATTACCGCGCCTTTACCGAATTGACGTTCGATCTGACCCAGGGCCGCAGCCAAGGCGCGCTTCTTGTTGTCGTCCATTGAAATCCTCACGTGTTCGACGGGCCCTGACGGCCGCAATACCTGTATAAGTAGCCAGTATTATTCCACAGGCTAGCGCTGGCGCAAACCCCTGTCTTCGAATTCCTCGCCAGCAAGCTGTAACAAGCCGTCTAACGCGGCGCTCACCGTCTGTCGGCGCACCGCTTCGCGGTCGCCGTCGAACTGCCGCCGCTGGCTGATCACCCGACTGCCGTCGCCCCAGGCCAGCCACACGGTACCCACGGGTTTGGCCGGCGAGCCGCCATCCGGCCCCGCCACCCCGCTTACCGCCACCGCAAAGCGCGCGCCGCTGGCCGCCTGGGCGCCGCGGACCATGGCCTCGACCACCTCCTGGCTGACCGCCCCCACCTGCCCGAACAGCGCCTCGGGCACCCCCAGCTGGCGGGTTTTCTGGGCGTTGGAGTACGTCACGTAACCGGCCTCGAACCAGGCGGAGCTACCGGGGATGCGTGTGATGGCTTGCGCGATGCCGCCACCCGTGCAGGACTCGGCAGTGGTCACTTGGGCATCCAAACGGCGCAGATGTTCACCCAAACGGGCGGCAAGCAGGGTGATCGGGTCCATGTCGGGCTCCTCCAGGGCGGCCCTCTACCCTACCACCCTGCCGGCAACCTGGCTCAGGAAAACTGCAGCACCGCAGCGGCCTGCGGCGGCCGCCGGCCAGTGTTCCGTGCGTGCCTGCATCTCGCGAAAAAAGCCTGTACCATTGCCGGTTTACCGCCAACCAGATCATCCGCTGTAAGGCCCTGAATGTCTGATCTCTCCGCACACACCCCGATGATGCAACAGTACTGGAAGCTGAAGAATCAGCACCCGGAGCAGTTGATGTTCTACCGCATGGGCGACTTCTACGAGATCTTCTACGAAGATGCGAAAAAAGCCGCCAAACTGCTGGACATCACGCTGACCGCGCGCGGCCAGTCGGCCGGCCAGTCCATCCCCATGTGCGGGATTCCGTTCCATTCGCTGGAAGGTTACCTGGCCAAGCTGGTCAAACTGGGCGAATCGGTGGTGATCTGCGAGCAGATCGGCGACCCGGCGACCAGCAAGGGCCCGGTCGAGCGCCAGGTGGTGCGCATCATCACCCCCGGCACGGTCAGCGATGAAGCCCTGCTCGACGAACGCCGCGACAACCTGATTGCCGCGCTGCTCGGTGACGAGCGCCTGTTCGGCCTGGCCGTACTGGACATCACCAGCGGTAACTTCAGCGTGCAGGAGATCAAGGGCTGGGAAAACCTGCTGGCCGAACTCGAGCGCCTGAACCCGGTCGAGCTGCTGATCCCCGACGACTGGCCACGCGACCTGCCCGCCGAGAAGCGCCCGGGCGCGCGGCGCCGTGCACCGTGGGACTTCGACCGCGACTCAGCGCGCAAGGCCTTGTGCCAGCAGTTCGCAACCAAGGACCTGAAGGGCTTCGGCTGCGACAAGCTGACCCTGGCCATCGGTGCCGCTGGCTGCCTGCTGACCTACGCCAAGGAAACCCAGCGCACGGCGCTGCCGCACCTGCGCAGCCTGCGCCATGAGCGCCTGGACGATACGGTCATCCTCGATGGCGCCAGCCGGCGTAACCTGGAACTGGACATCAACCTGGCCGGCGGGCGCGACAATACCCTGCAATCGGTGGTCGACCGCTGCCAGACGGCCATGGCCAGCCGCCTGCTGAGCCGCTGGCTGAACCGCCCGCTGCGCGACCTCAAGGTACTCCAGGCACGCCAGGACTCGATTCGCTGCCTGCTCGACGGCTACCGTTTCGAAAAGCTGCAGCCACAGCTGAAAGAAATTGGCGACATCGAGCGCATCCTGGCGCGTATCGGCCTGCGTAACGCCCGCCCGCGTGACCTGGCCCGGCTGCGCGACGCCCTGGGCGCGCTGCCCGAGTTGCAGAACGCCATGACCGAGCTCGAAGCGCCGCACCTGGCACGCCTGGCTGCGATCACCGGTACCTACCCCGAGCTGGCCAGCCTGCTGGAACGGGCGATCATCGACAACCCGCCGGCGGTCATCCGCGATGGGGGCGTGCTCAAGGCCGGTTACGACAACGAACTGGACGACCTGCTGGCCATCAGCGAAAACGCCGGGCAGTTCCTGATCGACCTCGAAGCCCGCGAAAAGGCGCGCACCGGCCTGGCCAACCTGAAGGTCGGCTACAACCGGGTGCACGGCTACTTCATCGAGCTGCCGACCAAGCAGGCCGAACAGGCCCCCGGCGACTACATTCGTCGCCAGACCCTCAAAGGTGCCGAACGCTTCATCACGCCGGAGCTGAAGGCCTTCGAGGACAAGGCATTGTCGGCCAAGAGCCGCGCCCTGGCCCGCGAGAAGATGCTCTACGACGCCCTGCTGGAGACCCTGATCAGCCACCTGGCGCCGCTGCAGGACAGCGCTGCCGCCCTGGCCGAACTGGACGTACTCAGCAACCTGGCCGAGCGCGCGCTGAACCTCGACCTGAACTGCCCACGCTTTGTCGACGAGCCCTGCCTGCGGATCGAGCAAGGCCGTCACCCGGTCGTCGAGCAGGTACTGACCACGCCGTTCGTGGCCAACGACCTGGGCCTGGACAACAACACGCGCATGCTGATCATCACCGGCCCGAACATGGGCGGTAAGTCCACCTACATGCGCCAGACCGCCCTGATCGTGCTGCTGGCCCACATCGGTAGTTTCGTACCGGCTGCCAGCTGCGAGCTGTCGCTGGTCGACCGCATCTTCACCCGTATCGGCTCCAGTGACGACCTGGCCGGCGGGCGCTCCACATTCATGGTCGAGATGAGCGAAACCGCCAACATCCTGCACAATGCCACTGACCGCAGCCTGGTGCTGATGGACGAAGTGGGCCGGGGCACCAGCACCTTCGACGGCCTGTCGCTGGCCTGGGCCGCCGCCGAGCGGCTGGCCGAACTGCGCGCTTACACGCTGTTCGCCACCCACTATTTCGAACTCACCGTGCTGCCGGAAAGCGAGCCACTGGTGGCCAACGTGCACCTGAACGCCACCGAGCACAACGAACGCATCGTGTTCCTGCACCACGTACTGCCTGGGCCTGCCAGCCAGAGCTACGGCCTGGCGGTGGCACAACTGGCGGGCGTGCCGGCCGTGGTGATCCAACGTGCCCGCGAACACCTTGGCCGGCTGGAAACCACCAGCCTGCCCCATGAGCAGCCTGTGGCCCAAAAGGCCAAGGACGCGCCGCAGGTGCCGCACCAGAGCGACCTGTTCGCCAGCCTGCCACACCCGGCCATCGAAAAGCTGGGCAAACTGCAGCTGGACGACATGACCCCGCGTCAAGCTATCGAAATGCTATATCAACTAAAGAACCTGTTATAACGGCGCCCATTACAAGCTGGTAGAATCCGCCGCGGTTTGCTGGTGCTGCAGGTTATTAGCCTGGCCTGCAGCCACATGCCCGTAAACCGCGCGGCCCCGAGAGGAAGGGCCGCCGCCGTCGCCTGAGGAGAGAATTAAAAATGACCTTCGTTGTCACCGACAACTGCATCAAATGCAAATACACCGACTGCGTGGAAGTCTGTCCGGTGGACTGCTTCTACGAAGGCCCGAACTTCCTGGTTATCCACCCGGACGAGTGCATCGACTGCGCCCTGTGCGAGCCGGAGTGCCCAGCGCAAGCGATTTTCTCGGAAGACGAAGTGCCCGCGGGCATGGAGAACTTCATCGAGCTGAACGCCGAGTTGGCGGAAATCTGGCCGAACATTACCGAGCGTAAGGATGCCCTGCCAGACGCCGAAGAGTGGGATGGCAAGACTGGCAAGATTGCCGACCTGGAGCGCTGATAGCGCTGAAATGCCAAAAGGCCCTGCGGGGCCTTTTTTTGTGCCGGCAAAACTGCGGACAAAAAAAGGGGCGGTTTGACCCGCCCACATTTTTTTCCGTAGTCCCTGCTTGTCCCAAACATCATCCTGATGAAATCGCGTCTTGCGATGTCCTTGGCCTTCATCCTGAAAGCCTGTGCATGTCCCTGTGCACAGTTCGAATACTAGCGGGTTCAACAGCGTGGGCAAGCGCCGGAGTTTGCCGGATATTGCCGGGGAAACATTTACTCACTTGAAGATAACCCTTGTTTTTCAACAGGTTATGAAAAACCAATATCTGAAAACGACATTGATTTACTGCCGCTCGCTAAAATGGCTTACAGCACGAGTAAGCAAAGGCTTACAGCAGGTGTTAGCGGGGTAGCGCAATACATATTTGACAGGTTTCTTGCCGGGCAGTTCTGAGGCAGCTTTCGCTGTGCTTCAGCGCACAAACAAAAACGCCCCGAGGTTATCGGGGCGTTCGTGAGCGACTGCTTTGGCTACTGGAACAAAGACTCGCTGGACAAGCCGTTTTTCTCCAGGATCTCGCGCAGGCGCTTCAGGCCTTCTACCTGAATCTGCCGCACCCGTTCGCGGGTCAGGCCAATCTCCAGCCCAACATCCTCCAGGGTGCTGCTTTCGTGCCCGCGCAGCCCGAAGCGGCGTACCACCACCTCACGCTGCTTGTCGGTCAACTCGCCCAGCCACTGGTCGATACTCTGCGACAGGTCGTCGTCCTGCAGCAGTTCGCAGGGGTCGGTGGGACGGTCGTCGGTCAAGGTATCGAGCAGGGTCTTGTCCGAATCCGGGCCGAGCGAAACGTCTACCGACGACACCCGCTCGTTCAGGCCGAGCATGCGCTTGACCTCGGCAACGGGCTTTTCCAGCAAGGTGGCGATTTCTTCCGGCGAGGGTTCGTGGTCCAGCTTCTGCGTCAACTCGCGCGCAGCGCGCAGGTAGACGTTGAGCTCCTTGACCACGTGGATCGGCAGGCGGATGGTGCGGGTCTGGTTCATGATCGCCCGTTCGATGGTCTGGCGAATCCACCAGGTCGCATAGGTCGAAAAACGGAAACCGCGCTCCGGGTCGAACTTCTCCACCGCACGGATCAGGCCCAGGTTGCCTTCCTCGATCAGGTCGAGCAACGACAGGCCACGGTTGACGTAACGACGGGCAATTTTCACAACCAGGCGAAGGTTGCTTTCGATCATGCGCTTGCGGCCGGCAGGATCACCTTTTTGCGACAGACGCGCAAAATGGACTTCTTCTTCCGGCGACAGCAGTGGCGAGAAACCGATCTCGTTGAGGTACAGCTGGGTGGCGTCTAGCGCCCGGGTGTAATCGATATACTTGTGTTGCTTGAGCGAAGAGCCCGATTTGGCCCTCGTCCGAACCGAAGATACAGCAGGTTCGTCTGACACCACATCCGTTTCCAAAACGATGCCCGTCTCCATCAGGAGGACGTCATCGTCGATGTCAAACTCCGGCACTTCTTTACTGAGAGCCATTGTTATAGTCCTTTGCTGAGTTCGAACTCAGACTCGAGCGGCACCTTTATCCCTGGCAGCGCTTGAGCCTGTCCCCTCTACATCACAGGAACAGGCCGGGTACAACGGTCAACGACGTGGCAGGAACTGGAGCGGATCGACGGGTTTGCCCTGGCGGCGAATCTCGAAATGCAGCTTCACCCGATCAGTGCCCGTGGACCCCATTTCAGCAATCGACTGCCCTGCCTTGACCTGCTGCCCCTCCCGAACCAACAGCCTGCGGTTGTGACCGTAGGCACTGACGTAGGTATCGCTGTGCTTGATGATGATCAGCTCGCCGTAGCCCCTTAATCCACTCCCGGCGTAAACCACTGCACCATCAGACGCAGCAAAAACAGGCTGTCCCAAATCACCGGCGATATCAATGCCTTTATTCAAACTACCGTTTGAAGCAAATTTTCCAATCAGCACCCCATTGGCGGGCCAGGTCCACCCCCCCACCGCGCGCTCTGCGGCAGGCACAGTGGCGACCACCGGCGCGCTGGTGGTGCCAGCCGGGGTAGCGGGTTTGCTGGAACTGGCGGGCGCTGTGACAGGCCGCCGCGTGACCGTGGTGCGGCTTGAAGAGGACGGGCCGGACACCACTGTGGTGCTGCTGCCGGAGCCGCTGCTGAAACGAATCGCTTGGCCCGGGCGGATGGTGTAAGGCGGCGCGATACCATTACGGGCCGCCAGCTCCTTGTAATCCCAGCCATAACGGAAGGCGATGGAGAACAGGGTATCGCCAGGCTTGACGACGTATTGCCCAGAGGTCACCGTCGGGCGCTTGGGCGCACTGCTGTTGCGGTCGACCACGCGCGCGCTGTTGCTGCCGGTGCTCGAGCAACCCACCAGTAGCGTGCCCATGGCCAATGCAATCACCAGAAGCTTGAAGCCCGAACCGTCCTTGCGCTGCCGAATGACTGTGTGACCCACCCGCGCTCCCCTCATGGTGCCGAAAAACGATATGAAGACAAGAAATGCAATATTGTTGCAATTATAACCAAGCGAGCCGGGATTGGCAGGCCGCCGCCAGGCTGTAGCGCAGCGTTACTGCAAGCGATGCGTTTACGCCACGCCCGCCTGATAGACAGGGCGGCGCCGCGAGAATTCGCCGCCCACGCAAAAATACCCCGGGCCGCGCACCAGTGCTGCTCAGGCCAGCGGCCCGTTCAGCAACGGGACAAAACGCACCGCACCGAGTACGCGACGCGAGAAGCCATGCTCTTCGCGGACGATCAGCATCAATTGCTGCGCTTCGCCCGCAGGCCCTACCGGTATGACCAGCCGGCCACCGGGAGCCAGTTGGTCAAGCAGCGCCTGGGGCACTTCCGGTGCCACGGCAGTGACGATAATGCCGTTGTACGGTGCCAGCGCCGGCCAGCCCTCGCACCCGTCGCCCCAGCGGAACACCACGTTGCGCAGGTTCAGCTCCAGTAAACGCTCCTTGGCACGGTCTTGCAGCACCTTGATGCGCTCCACCGAGAATACCCGCTCGACCAACTGCGCCAGCACCGCCGTCTGGTAGCCGGACCCGGTGCCGATCTCCAGCACCTTGTCCAGCGGCCCGGCTTCAAGCAGCAACTCGCTCATGTGGGCAACCATGAATGGCTGCGAGATGGTCTGGTTGTGGCCGATTGGCAGTGCGGTGTCTTCGTAGGCGCGGTGCGCCAGCGCTTCGTCGACGAACAGGTGGCGCGGGGTGCGGCGGATCACATCGAGCACCTGGGTGTTCGAGACGCCCTCTTCGCACAGGCGCTGGATCAGCCGCTCCCGGGTCCGTTGGGAGGTCATGCCGATGCCCCGCCGCAGCATATCGTCCTCGCGCATCAGAGCAGGCCCTCCAGCCAACCATCGAGCTGCTCGAAGGCATCACTGAAGGTGCGGTCGAGTTGCAGCGGGGTGATCGACACGTAACCCTGCATCACCGCATGGAAGTCGGTGCCTGGGCCGCCGTCCTCGGCATCGCCGGCAACGGCGATCCAGTAGCCTTCCTTGCCGCGCGGGTTGACCACCTTCGTTGGCGCGGCAGCCCGCGCGCGGTGCCCCAGGCGGGTCAGCTGGATGCCGCGGATGTGCGCCAGCGGCAGGTTGGGAATGTTGACGTTGAGCACGGTACGCGGGGGCAGTGCCAGGCGCGACTGCGCCTCGACCAGGCGCCGGGCGATATGCGCAGCGGTCGGCAGGTTGTCGGGCTGGCGCGAGAGCAGCGAGAACGCCAGCGACGTCCCCCCAAGGAAGCGCCCCTCCAGCGCCGCGGCGACCGTACCCGAATACAGTACGTCGTCCCCCAGGTTGGCACCCAGGTTGATCCCCGACACGACCATGTCCGGGATGTACGGCAACAGCCCGTTGAGCCCCAGGTGCACGCAGTCGGTCGGCGTACCGTTGAGGCTGATGAAGCCGTTGGCCAAGGTCTGCGGGTGCAGGGGCCGGTCCAGCGTCAGCGAACTGCTGGCGCCGCTCTTGTCTTGCTCCGGGGCAATTACCGCGCACTCGGCGTAATCCGCCAGCGCAGCGTGCAGCGCGGCGATCCCGGGTGCGGTAACACCGTCGTCGTTCGAAATCAGAATACGCATGGGCTGTCCGTCTGCCCTGCCGACACCAGATCCACGACTTCACGCACCACCACGGTGGCGAAGCATCCGGCCGGCAGGACGAATTCCAGTTGCAGGATATCAGGCTCGGGATAATGCCACGTAAGGCCGGCAATAGGGAGCCGCAGAATACGCCGTTCGTGATCCATGCCCGCCAGGGCCAGCCACTGGCACAGCGCCGGTTGCTGGTCGCCTACGGCATTTTCCAGCTGCGCGGGCGCGGCGGCGGCGGGCGAACCGCCCGCGCCCCACATCGGGCCAGTCGGGTGCAGGTCGAGAATGGCCAGGCGCGGGTCGGTACATTCCGCTTCACCTGCAGGAAAAAAACTGCGGCTGTCGGTGAACGCCAGCAGATCGCCGACCTGGGCCCGGTTCCAGCTGCCGTCGGCGACACGCGCCGCCAGCACCTGGTTGAACAGGTAGCTGCGCCCGGCCGACAGCAGCCGTGAGCGCGTGTTGCGTTGCTCGGGCAAGGCCTTGCGCGCCGCCCACTCCAGGGCGTCATGGACATTGCCACCGCCGTGACCGAAGCGTTGGCTGCCGAAATAGTTGGGCACGCCGTGTTGCTTGAGCAGTTGCAGCCGCGCATCCAGCGCCTGGTGATCGGCGTTCAGCGCGGTCAGGCGCAAGGTGAAGCCGTTGGCCGAATGCGCACCACGCTGCAGCTTGCGCTGGTGGCGCACCTGCTTGAGCACGCGCAGGGTGGCATCTTCGGCGCGTGACAGGTCCGGGTCGGCCTTGCCTGGCAGGTGCAGGCTGAACCACTGGCGGGTCAGCGCCTGGCGGTCCTTCAGCCCGGCATAGCTGATGCTGCGCACCGGCACGCCTGCGGCGCGGGCCAGGCGGCGGGCGGCTTCTTCGGTATTGAGGTCACGCTTTTCGACCCACAACCACAGGTGCTCGCCCTGGCCCGACAACGGGATATCCAACACCTCGTCGACCTGGAAGTCCTCGGCCACTGCCTTGAGCACGGCGGTGCCCAATACTTCGCCCGATGCACGCGGGCCCAGCAGTTGCAGTTCCGTCATGCTGGCAGCAGCAGGGCAACCGAATGCACGGCAATGCCCTCCTCGCGGCCGCAGAAACCGAGTTTTTCGGTGGTAGTGGCCTTGACGTTGACCTGGTCGAGTTCGACTTGCAGATCTTCGGCGATCAACTGCCGCATGGTGTTAATGTGCGGGGCCATTTTCGGCGCCTGGGCGACGATGGTGGCGTCGACGTTGCCGACCTTCCAGCCCTTGGCGTGGACGATGCCCACCACGTGCCGCAACAGCACGCGGCTGTCGGCACCCTTGAACTGTGGGTCGGTGTCGGGGAAGTGCTTGCCGATGTCACCCAGCGCTGCAGCGCCAAGCAAGGCATCGCTCAGGGCGTGCAGCAGCACGTCGCCGTCGGAATGGGCCAGCAGGCCGAATGTGTGCGGGATACGCACCCCGCCCAAGGTAATGAAATCACCGTCGCAGAAACGATGCACATCGTAGCCGTGGCCAATACGCATAAGAAAACGCCCTGAATGAGTCAGGGCGTGATTCTACCTGCTTTGGCTGCCATTGGGGCTGGAGGTGATCGCCTCAAGATTTTTAGCGCCCATGCGATCGAGCGCCGCCCGCGCGGCGCTCGATCTCACAGCCCCCGAAAAAGCAAAGCCCTACACCCGCCCCAGCGCCACCGCATGGTGGCGCAGGTGCTCTTCGATGAAGCTGGCAATGAAGTAGTAGCTGTGGTCATAGCCTGGCTGCAGGCGCAGGGTCAGCTCGTGGCCACCCTTGCGTGCTGCCTGCTCCAGCGCTTCAGGTTTGAGCTGCTTTTCGAGGAAGTCGTCACGGTCGCCCTGGTCCACCAGCAACGGTGGGCACTCGCCAGCGGCCGTCTCGGCCAGCAGTACGCTGGCATCCCACTCACGCCAGCGCGCGCGGTCGTCACCCAGGTAGCGGCTGAAGGCTTTCTCGCCCCACGGGCAATCCATGGGGTTGCTGATCGGCGAAAACGCCGACACCGAGCGATAACGCCCCGGGTTGCGCAAAGCGCACACCAGCGCACCGTGCCCACCCATGGAATGGCCGCTGATGCTGCGCTCGGCCGAGGCCGGGAAATGCGCCTCGATCAACGCCGGCAGCTCCTCTACCACATAGTCATGCATGCGGTAGTGCTTGGCCCAAGGCTGCTGGGTGGCATTGAGGTAGAAGCCGGCCCCCAGGCCAAAGTCCCAGGCGCCGTCCGGGTCGCCAGGCACCTGCTCGCCACGCGGGCTGGTGTCCGGCGCAACGATGATCAACCCCAGTTCGGCAGCCAGGCGCTGGGCGCCGGCCTTCTGCATGAAGTTTTCGTCGGTACAGGTCAGGCCGCTCAGCCAGTACAGCACCGGCAGCTTGGCACCATGCTCGGCCTGTGGCGGCAGGTACACGGCGAACACCATGTCGCAACCCAGCACGCTGGAATGGTGCCGGTAGCGCTTGTGCCAGCCGCCGAAGCTTTTCTGGCAAGAGATGTTATCCAGGCTCATGGCGCACCTCAGAAGTGGATGACGCTGCGAATGCTCTTGCCTTCATGCATCAGGTCGAAGGCCTTGTTGATGTCTTCCAGGCCCATGGTGTGGGTGATGAACGTATCCAGCGGAATCTCGCCTTTCTCGGACATTTCCACGTAGCTCGGCAACTCGCTGCGGCCACGCACGCCACCGAACGCAGAGCCACGCCAGACCCGGCCGGTCACCAGCTGGAACGGCCGGGTAGCGATTTCCTGGCCGGCACCGGCCACGCCGATGATGACCGACTCGCCCCACCCTTTGTGGCAGCATTCCAGGGCAGCACGCATCAGTTGCACGTTACCGATACATTCGAAGGAGAAGTCCACGCCACCGTCGGTCAGGTCGACAATCACTTCCTGGATCGGGCGGTCGTAGTCTTTCGGGTTGATGCAGTCGGTGGCGCCCAGTTGACGGGCGATCTCGAACTTGGCCGGGTTGATGTCGATGGCGATGATGCGCGAGGCCTTGGCCTTCACCGCACCGATCACTGCCGACAGGCCGATGCCGCCGAGGCCGAAGATGGCCACGGTGTCACCCGGCTTGACCTTGGCGGTGTTGAGCACGGCACCGATACCGGTAGTCACGCCGCAGCCCAGCAGGCAGACCTTTTCCAGAGGGGCTTCTTTCTGGATCTTGGCCACCGAGATTTCCGGCAACACCGTGTACTCGGAGAAGGTCGAGGTGCCCATGTAGTGGAACAGTTGCTGGCCTTTGTAGGAGAAGCGCGTGGTGCCGTCCGGCATCAGGCCCTTGCCTTGGGTAGCACGGATCGCCTGGCACAGGTTGGTCTTGCCCGACAGGCAGAACTTGCACTTGCCGCATTCCGGGGTGTACAGCGGGATCACGTGGTCGCCCACGGCCAGCGAGGTCACGCCCTCGCCTACTGCTTCGACGATCGCACCGCCTTCATGGCCAAGAATGGATGGGAAGATGCCCTCCGGGTCGGCACCCGACAGGGTGTAGGCGTCGGTGTGGCAGACACCGCTGGCGACCACGCGCAGCAGCACTTCACCGGCCTTGGGCATGGCCACGTCGACTTCGACGATTTCCAGGGGTTTCTTGGCTTCGAAGGCTACAGCAGCACGGGACTTGATCATCGAGTGTCTCCAGACAGGGTGTCAGTTCAGACCACCAGTGTAATTCACTGACTTTTGATGAATAATCCAGGCAAAGACAAAACATTATTGCTGTGCAGGGATAATCATGAACAACCGCTGGGAGGGCATCGATGAATTCGTGGCTGTCGCCGAATCGGGGCAGTTCACGGCTGCCGCCGAGCGCCTGGGGGTTTCGTCATCACACATCAGCCGGCAGATCGCCCGGCTGGAAGAACGCTTGCAGACCCGCCTGCTGTACCGCAGTACCCGCCGCGTGACCTTGAGTGAAGCCGGGCAGACCTTTCTGCAGCATTGCCAGCGCCTGCAGGATGGCCGTGAAGAAGCCCTGCGCGCCATGGGTGACCTGGCCAGCGAGCCCAAGGGCCTGCTGCGCATGACCTGCGCGGTGGCCTATGGCGAGCGCTTCATCGTGCCGTTGGTCACACGCTTCATGGCGTTGTACCCCCAGTTGCGCGTGGATGTGGAGTTGAACAACCACACCCTTGACCTGCTGCATGAAGGCATGGACCTGGCCATCCGCCTGGGCAGGCTGGCCGATTCGCGACTGGTGGCGACCCGCCTGGCGCCGCGGCGCATGTACCTGTGCGCATCGCCAGCCTATCTGGAGCGTTATGGCCGGCCGCACAGCCTGTCGGAACTGGCGCGGCACAATTGCCTGATCGGCAGCTCGGATGCGTGGGCACTGCAGCAGGACGGCCGCGAGATCAGCCAGCGGGTGCAGGGCAACTGGCGTTGCAACAGTGGTCAGGCGGTTCTGGATGCAGCCTTGCAAGGCATGGGCCTGTGCCAGTTGCCGGACTATTACGTGCTGGAGCACCTGCACAGCGGCGCACTGGTGTCGTTGCTGGAGGGGCACCAACCGCCCAATACCGCGGTTTGGGCGCTGTACCCGCAACAGCGGCACCTGTCGCCGAAGGTGCGGCGGTTGGTGGACTATCTAAAGGAAGGGTTGGCGGGGTTGCCGGAGTATCGCGGGGCCTGATTGCAAAGGGGTCCGCTGCGCGGCCCAATCGCCGGCAAGCCAGCTCCCACAGGGATCGCATCAGGGCTGACAGGTGTTTGTCAGAAGATATCCAGCGCCTGTGAGATCGAGCGCCGCCCGCGCGGCGCAATCGCGAGCTGCGCTCGCTCCTACGTTTGTTTCGGGCCAATTATTCCTGTGGGATTCGCGCGCGAACGCCTTGGTGC